>JAISBI010000039.1 GCA_031266275.1 Candidatus Nomurabacteria bacterium
GATTTGTTTCATTTTTTTATATACACCCTCTTTGTTATTTGTTGTTATACCCTTTTTGTTGTTGGTTATGGTTACATTATATATGATAAAATTTGTTGTGTCAAGGGTTTTGGGGGAAATTGTAGATTTGCCGATCAAGTCAGCGAATGACAAATTGAAAAGCTGGCGAATAACAATGTCAGACTACTGGCACAAAACTGTGCAGTACTGCTCAACTTTGGCGTGATGTTCGTCTTCGGTGGCAGAATAATGCGTCGTGCCGTCGTCGCCGGCCACGAAGTAGAAATATTCATGCGACGCAGGGTAAATGACGGCTTGAATGGCGGTGTATTCCATGTTAGCGATGGGGCCGGGTGGCAGGCCGTCGTAGATTCGGGTGTTGTAGGCTGAGTCGCAGAGCGGCGAGTTGTCTTCGCATAGGCCGGCTTTATAGGCGTAATGAAACGTCACGTCGCTGCCCAAGCGCAGACCGATGTTCAGGCGGTTATAGAAGACGCCGGCGACGTTTTTCTGCTCTTCCGCGTCAGAAACTTCTTTGCCGACGATGGACGCCAGCGTCAGCACTTCATAAATCGTTTGGCCGCTTTGGTTGATTTTAATCAAACTGCCGTCACTCTGCAATTTCTTATATAAATTATCGAAGCTGGCTTCAAGCAAAACTTCCAAATCGTCATCGCGCGAAATTTTATAAGTATCAGGAAAAATATAACCCTCCAGCGAAGCTGACGCCGGCTTGTCGGCCAGCAGTGGTGAACTGTACGTCTTGGCGAAAGCCGCGTCTATTTCATCGCTCGGGAAGCCGAAATTTAGGAAATGTTCTTTCAGTTCAGACAAAGTCTCGCCCGCGTCGATGCGAATCATCAAATCTTCAGCCACGCCGCTGTTCTGCAGGGCAAAAGCAATCTGCACCGCATTGTCGGCCGGCGACAAATAATAAACGCCGGCTTCGATGCGCTTGTTCATGATTTTGACCAAGACCCAAAAAACCGGCTGGCTGCGCACTAATCCGGCATCGCTCAAGTTTTTCGCCACTGTTTCGGTGCTTTCGCCCGCCCGCACGATGAATTCTTTTTTGTCCGGCGCTCCGCCGACCGCTTGCATGCCGATGATGAACCACGCCACCGCCGCCACTACCGCAAGCGCAATCGCTAGTACTATGATGCCGACCAGTCGGCCTTTGTGTCGTTTTTGCACCGGCTGCCGTTGCAGTTTTTTCAAGCTGCGCCGCGCCAAATCGTCTTTGTTCATCAAAAATTCCTTTCCAAATAATCTGTTAAAATAATTGCTGCCGCTTCCGAATCAATTTTGCCTTTGTCGAAATCGCGCCCCGTCGCACCCAAGCGTTCTTCGGCGATGACGGACGTCAAGCTTTCGTCTTGGTAATAAATCGGCTGTTGCAAATCAACCGCCGACTCGAAATCAGTCATGAATTTTTTCACTAACTGGCTTTGTTTGGTTTCTTCGCCTTTGGAATTGCGCGGCAGGCCGACTATAATGACCTCTGTTTTTTCCGCCAAAATAATGTTTTTTAATTCCTCAAAAGTTTCGCCCAAATTTTCACCAACTGATACGACGGCATGCGGTACGGCAATCTTGACGTCCGAACTGGCCGTTGCAATACCGATTCGTTTCGCGCCGATGTCCAGTCCGATGACTTTCATACTCGCAGTATTCTATTTATCTTTTCTTTGACGCTGTCTGATTCGTCGCCGCCGATTAGTGTATCATAGCCGACGCGAAGCAGGCCCATAGCGGTAATCATAGTGTGGTCTTTGATAGAATCCGTCGTGTCGACGATGCCGATCACGTCTTCCGGCGCAATATGTTGGACGACGGGATGTTTGGTGAACGGCAATTCTTTGCACCAATCGCCCAGCGCCAATCGTTCAACCAAGGCTTCTAAGCTGGAACCACCGCCGCACAACAGCACGCGGCTGGGCAGATGGTCGATGGCATCGAAATCGTCCAGCGCCAGTTCCACGCCTTGTTCCCACACATCCAAAGTTTTCTCGACTGATTCGTCAAGGGCTTTTTTGGCGGTCGGCTTGATTTTCGGATTGTCGATTCGTAGTTTCAATTGCTCGGCTTTGTTATAATCCAGTCCCAAATCACTGGCAATGGTTTTAGTGAACGAACGTCCGCCGACGCCAAACATGCGCGTGCCCTCAACGCCGCCGTCGTTGACCACTGCGATGTCCGTCGTGCCGCCGCCGATGTCGATTAATATAGCAGTATAATTATTCGACGCGTCAGAGCCCAAAACCGCCCGCGCCACCGCAAACGGCTCGGCTGCCACTGCCAATAATTCCAAATCAAGTTCATTAGCCACCCGCTCCAGCGCCCCGATATGCACCATCGGCGCAAAAGCTGTATAAATTTGAATGGCCACGTCGCGCCCCTGAAATCCCAGTGGGTTTGTCACCTTGTAACCGTCGATGCGCAAACTGACGATGGCCGAATTGACCAGTTTCACTTCGACGTCCGGATTGCCGGTTTCGGTCGCGATTTGGGCGCGAGCTTTTTCGGCGCTGCGCTCTTGGACTTTTTGGATAATCAATTCCATTTCGGCGGCCGTCAATTCTTTGTCCGGCTGGGGACGGCGATAGCGAATGGTCGAAGTTAAACCTTTGACAAATTCGCCGGCGATGCCGATGACGACTTTTTTGGCCTGCAGTCCGGCCATGTCTTCGGCTTGCACTAAAGCATCTTCGCAGTTGCGCACCACACCAGTTATATCGGCGATGGCGCCCGAATACATATTGCCGACTTCTTGACGAGCCCGTCCGACGCCGACAATTTCCAGTTCGCCGTTTTTGCCCAGATGCGCAATCAGCGCTTTGGTAAATTCCGTGCCGATATCTAGCGCCACGATATAATCGTCGGCCGGTCCGGTTTTGTTCTTCAAAATCTTTTCAAGCATAATTACCATGATTATAGCATGATTTCATTAGAAAAGGCAACTTTATAATGTATTAAATACTGGTTTTTTGGTGGCCGTCCAATCCAGCACGTTTTGGAAGCGCCAATTGATGTCGACTATAGTGCTATCTGGGCGGAGGCTGGTGATGTTGCGATTAGAGACATAATATAATTGCGGCGAATAAAGCGCGATGGCCGGCGCGTCGTCGACCCAATGTTTGACGACGGAGTCATAAATCGCTTGCAATTTCTCTTGGTCGCGCATAGTCTGGGCATTATTGATGGCGAGGTCGACAATCGGCGACATGTAATTTGAATAATTAGTGCCAGCCGGATTAGCATTAGAACTGTGCCAATAGGCCGACAGGTCATCCGCTCCACCGAATTTCAGTTGGGTCAATAGCACATCGTAAGCGCGCGGGACGAGATAATTCGATTGCAACTGCCTCGAGTCGACATATTGCACCGAAACCTCAGCGCCCAGCGCCCGCCAATCTTCCGCCAATAATTCCGCGACGCCACTGTAATCGGTGCCGGTCGACACGACAATGTTGAGCTCCAATTTTTGCCCAGCCGCATCGGCTAGCTTGCCGTCTCGACCCACAGTCCAGCCCAGTTCAGTCAAGCGCTCTTTGGCCTGTTTGACATTCCAATCCGGCTGTTTGGCGGTAAAGTCGCCATAAGTCGCAGCATCCAGCGCCGGCGGCACCACGCCATCGACCGCCAAACTATTCCTAATCCTATCGCGGTCGACCGCCAAGCGCAAAGCGTCACGCAAACCATCATTAGCCAGCAGCGGCGAAGTCGTATTAAACAGCGCCATCACACCGTCGCGCAATGTCACTTGTGTCAGCTCCAGCGCACTATCGCGTTCGACCGCGTCCATCGCGTCGGCTCTGTTCAACCCGACGGCCGCGTTGATGTCGCCGGCTAGCAAAGCTTCGCGCAAATCGTTTGAATTATTAAAACTGGTGATTTGCAAGCTCGGTATCTGCGGCGTCCGGACGTGATATTTTTTGTTGGCCACGAGGTCATACGACATATTGCCGGAATTATTCAAACCGCCGCCGAAATAAGCGTACGGGCCGGAAACCGCCGGCATCACGCTGTACATGGAGTCGCGCAGCCGCTCGGCTTCGACCTCTGTGAATTGATGCTGCGGCATGATGCCGATTGTCAACAGGTCGAGCAAAATCATCATCGACATCGACGTTTTGATGGAAAACTTCCGCTCGTCGAGCTTCGTCACCGTCAGCTTCGCGAAGTTGCGGTATTGAGTCGATTTGACTTGCGGATTTTTGATTGAATTTAATGTGAAAATCACGTCATCGGTGGTGATTTTTTCGCCGTCGCTCCACAATAAATCCTCTTTGAGCGTGAAACTATAGACCGTGCCGTCTTCCGACAAAGAATAACTCTCGACCAAGTCGCCGGCGATGTGGTTCGACTCGTCATAGCGAAACAGCCCGCTGTACAGCAAGCCAGACAGCGCCTGCTCCTCTGTAGTTTGGGCAAAAATCGGATTGATGTCGCCGATGTCGCCGACCACTCCCTCAGAATACAGCCCGCCCGTCACGCCGGCCGTACCGGCGATTTTGTCATCTTCCAAAGCACTCTGGCCCGCCGTCAGCAACAATAATCCGACAATTATCGCCATCCAACCGAGAATGTGAAATCGAATTTGCGACAAATTACGCCAACGCAAAATCAAAAATCGATAAACGTGCTGCAGCGTCGCCCGCTCGACCCGACGATAACGGTCTTTCAGCGCCGTCCGATTCGGCAATTTTTGCACGACTTTTTCCGTCAGCGTCGTCGAATCGCCCTGCCCTGTTTTGCTTTTTTCTTTCGACATCTCTATCCTATGATTATGCCGACCAAGATGCTGGCGACGAAAATCACCGCCAAAACAATCGTCGTATTATATAGATTTTTCTCGAGTCCGCGCCGCGTCGTGAATAATTCGCCCGACGATCCGAACCCAGCGCCCAAAGTCGCTCCGCGCGCCTGCAATAAAATCCCCAACACCATCAGCGCCGCGCTAATTCCCATAACCCAAGTTAAAACTCCGCTCATCTTTTCGCTCCTTCCATTTCCCCTATTTTAGCATATTTTTCGCGCGAAGTGAAGAGTGATAAGCAATAGCGAAACGATGCGCCTCATCGCGAATGCGCTGGAACAATTTGACGACGTCGCTGCTGGCGCGCTCGGCGCCGATGAGGTTGCGAGCGTGTCCGCTGTTGTGGCGGGCGCCATGCAGATTGGTTTTCCGCAGGTCTTTAGTGACGATTTCTTCGTGATTTTTGGCGATGCCGATATATTGCACCCCCACTTCGTCCAAAATCGGCGCCACAGCGCGCAACTGCGGTTCGCCGCCGTCGATTAAAATTAGGTCAGGCTGGCCCCAGCCTTTATTCCGCGCGCTAAACCGCCGTCGCAAAACTTCGGCCAACGCCGCGAAATCGTCGTTTTTGTCCTGCGTGACTTTGAATTTGCGATACTGCGATTTGTCCGGCAGCCCGTTGGTGAAAACCACCATGCCGCCGACGACGTTTTTGCCGCCAGTGTGCGAGATATCATAAGCCTCAATGCGACGCGGCGTCGCCGGCAAATTCAATAACTTCGCCAGCCCCCGCAAACCTTTGTCTTTAGAAATATCGACGAACTCGTCGTCGCCGAAAACCACCCGTGTTTCCAAACTTTTCAGAGCCAACAATTGATTGCGCAAGCGCGCCGCCGCTTCGAAATTCTGCTCCCGCGCCGCCGCTTTCATCTCTGATTCGATGTCGCGCGCCAGCTTTTTGCGATTGCCGCGCAGATACGACATCAACTTTTTCAAATTCGCCCGATATTCCGCATCATTGGCGGCCGGCTCCAGCCCGAGATTTCTGTTCAATACACTTTTCGACACAGTTTTGGCAGTATAATATGGGAAAACTCGACGCAGCACCCGCAAAGCATTCTTTATCGGCGCAGCGCTATAAAAAGGCCCGAAATATTCCGCGCCGTCCGGCAACGGCACCTTGACAAGCGACACATACGGCACATTTTCCCGCAAACCAATCCGCACATAACTGTCAGTTTTGTCGTCGCGCAGCAAGATGTTATATTTCGGCATATATCGCTTAATCATTTCGCTCTCGAGGAACAACGCATCCAGCTCCGTCTCCACCTCCAACCACTCCGTATCAGCAATCGCCGCGACCAATTTCCGCGTCTTCAAATCATGATTTTTATCCTGAAAATAACTCTTGACCCGATTGCGCAAATTCTTCGCTTTGCCGACATAAATAATCTCGCCCGCCGCATCCTTATGAAAATAAACCCCCGCCGCGCTGGGCAGTTTTTGCAACTTTTTCGCAAGTTTCTCATTCATGACTATATTTTATCACAAACCGCCCTGTTCGCTAATAAACCCCGCGCAAACTTGGCCAAGTTTCAGCCCAAAAGTTGTCAAAAAATGAAAAAATGTGATATGATGTTTGCATAAACATTTTCGAGAGGAGGATTATATGAGTACTAACAAAAACAGAACCAACGAGAGAGAGAGAGAGAGAGAGAGAGTTCTGTCTTTCTGTCAGACTTTAGTAAACGTGTAGGTAAAGTATTAAAACTTCATCATAAAGCTTGGTTTATCGTTACAGCACTGCTAGTTGGTGCTGCTTTTATGATTGGTGTTAGTATTGGTAATAGTGCTAATAGTGCTAGTCCTAGTGGGACTAGTATACCAGTGAAAAAGGGTGGTACTGGTGCCACTACGCCAAGTGATGCAATGCAAAACTTATTACCAGATTTTAGCACAAATAATGGCAAAGTTCTGGGTTCAACCGGTTCAGCAATAACTTGGGTGGAACGAACTGACGCCAGAAGTTCAGACGATATTGGTAAAGTAAAAGTAAATGATACCGACAAGACTATGACTACTAATGGTGAGATTAGCACAAACGGCGCAAGTCAGGTTAGTATTAACCGCCCTGATTTGTGGACGGCGGGAGTGGAATATGATTTCGGCGGTGGTTTGTATGGGCAAAGGTTTATTGGCTCTATTTCAGGCGCAGCATATGCGGGTATAAACGAAACTTTAATGTCTGGTCCTGTTTCTTACGTTATTAGTTCTGGAGGGTGGTGGGACTGTAATAGGCAAGCTGCAAATCAACAACGATGGATTATGGCGGGTCAAGGTTATGCTGTGTATGGTGGTAGCGGCACTACAGGTCATGTTTTTACTTCTGTTATTAGCGTAACAAACGAGGGTGTATTGAATTTTCATACTGTGTCAGCTGCAGACCGAACGAACGGTGCGCCGTATGATGTTTGGGTAACATATAAAAAATAAACCCAGCAAATGTATATAAGCAAAATGAACATATAAGGTTGAACCTTATAATTCTTATAATTCTTTTATTATTCAATGTCTTTATGCTAAAATATACCAATATGACAAAACGTAAGATAATCGATGTGTTAATCCCGCACAAATATAAACCGCCGAAAAAAGATATCGACGCAGCGTGGGTTCTAGCACGGTACTATAAAACTACTGTGAATATTTTGCGACCGGTTAATCGGTATATGATTAAGACGCCAGATTATTTTTTTAATGATAGATATTACGAACTAAAGGTCCTGACGAGTTCTCAGGTTCGTGAATTGCTTTGGCTGCTTGATATGGCTAGATATCAATCCGAAAATATTATCATCGATGTGAGAAAAACACGAATTACCGACAAACGAGCAAAAGAAATTTGTGTTGAATTTATGCGAAAACACAAAAATTGTAACGTATCTCTGATAATTTCGGCCAATAAAGTGCTTGACATAAAGCTTTAACTTTGATACAATAGTAAGTGCTAGAGAGGCCACGCACCCGTATCGGAGGCGGAAGGAGCACTCTACCATCAAGACGAGATTCGATGAGAGTCTTGTTTTGTTTTTTAAAAGTGCTATACTATCAACATAAAAGCGATTATGAAAAACTGCGAAAGGAGCATTTATAATGAAAAGTGTAAAGAAAAATAAGTCAAGCACAACGAGAGAGAGAGAGAGAGAGAGAGAGAGAGAGAGAGAGTAGGCCTTGCCTCTCGTTTTAATTTAGGCAAACGAGTTGGTAAGCTAAATAGTCATAAAGCTTGGTTTGTTATAACGGCACTACTAGTTGGTGCTGCTTTTATGATTGGTGTTAGTATTGGTAATAGTGCTAATAGTGCTAGTCCTAGTGGGACCAGTATACCAGTCAAGAAAGGCGGAACTGGTGCAACTACAGCAAGTGATGCAATCCAAAACTTATTGCCAGATTTTGCCAGCAATAATGGCAAAGTTTTAGGTTCTACTGGCACGACAATCCAGTGGGTTGACCAAAACAATCCAGAAATACAGAGTTCTAATGACACCGGCAAAGTGAAAATTGATGATACTGCCAAAACTATGACGGTGAACGGCGAGATAGCGGTTTCAAGCGGCACAGTTTATTCCATTAATCGACCGGACGAATGGCCCCTAAATACCGAGCTCGACTTCGGCAATGGTTTGTATGGCAGGAGATACACGGGAACTATAACAACGAATGCTGGTAAATTTGTAGAAACATTAGGCAACCAAGCCATTGCGAGTTTTGTTTCAACAAATGGTGGGCTACAAATTGGCACTCATAAAGTGCCTGTGCCATATTTAGATTTTGCGGGAGGGTCAAAAGCACTTTTGACTGTAGCACAAGTTCATAGTGATGATGGTGTTTTTGTGTTGACAACTTTGTTTAATGATAATGTGAGTGGTGTTCCTTATGATGTGTGGGTGACATATAGAAAATAAGTATCTTTCTCTCTGCTTTCGCCGAAAACGTGCTACAATTGATGTGGATATAAAACGGTTATCTTAAAAAAAGCAAAGGAGTGGCATGAAAGATAAATTGCAATTATTTCAAAATCAAAAGGTTCGTAGT
>JAISBI010000005.1 GCA_031266275.1 Candidatus Nomurabacteria bacterium
TTTGATAGGCGCAAGATGGAAGTGCAGTAATGTATGGAGTTGAAGCGTACTAATAGTCCCATTGCCTTTTTATGTCTTAATGACTGAATTGGTAGTTGAGTTTTTGACTCAAACGTCAAACCCTTGTCAAAGGTTGAACATAAATGTTATGGACAACGAAATCGCCTTCCCAGGAAGGCGAAAATCGGTGCCCATGGCGCTGGGGAAACACCTGTTCTCATTCCGAACACAGAAGTTAAGCCCAGCAGCGGCGATTATACTGCGCAAGTGGGAAACTAGCACGGTGCCGAATTATATAAGGAGGGTCCTAAAAGGGCCCTTTTTATCTTTCATGATTAATAAGAAAAGGAGTAGAATGACGGAATATTCTCAAGCCGAGATTGATGCAATCAAAAGAATAGGCAATGGTCCTATAGAGGACTATGAGAAGCGCAGAAAATTTGCTAGCGAAAAAATATCCATGATGACCGCATTATATGTCCAAAATAAAATTAAAAATGCGACCATAAAAATAGGCGCTAATCCAGAGCGTTCGGCATCGGATCTGATATACGAGGGACTTCTTGAAGGGTGGTGCTGGCAGAGCGCCAATACTTTGGGCGTGCTATTTAATGATTCCGATACGATTTCTCGCGGTAAATTAGATTTGAACAGTGGGAATTATCCGCATAGTTGGATAGAATTTGGTCATCGCGACCAAGATTTTGTTTTTGATCCGGCTTTGAGTATTCTATCGAAAAAGGAAAAATATTATGAATTGCTGAGCGCGGAAAAGAAGCAGGAGATTAGCGCGGCAATGGCCAGAAAAACACTCATTAGCCTTATTGGCGACAGTAAAGAACCTATATGCATCAAGCCCATTAATGACCTTGCAGATCCGTTCTTTAGAATGGACTCCGAAGTCGAAGCGCATATCAAGGGCAATAAGGTTAAAAAAATTAAGGCGCATTTCTACTATGATGACTGAACATAGCCGTTTTATCTTTCGGTCGATTATGTTCCACGGTATTTAATATGCTACAATATAGACATGGAACCAAAAACTAATAACGACCAACTAAACTACGACCCAGCAGATTTGCCATCGCGTGTTCCGATATTGGATGAGATAAAGAAAAAAATAGCCGAACTGACGGCCGATGAAAGATCTAAGTTCTCTGCGCTTGACGGGCTAGATGATTCAGGCATGGACCACGACGATGCCATAGAGGTGGCCGGAGTGTACTTTGGGTTAAAACAAGTTTGCTATATATACCAAACGACCGACTCGGAAAGCCCGGAAGATGGCGAGAAGACCATTATGTCTGTGATCGACGGGCTAGGCATGCATTTCGAATTCACAACCGAGGAGAATGACCAGGAGACCAAAGATTATTATGGCCATGATTATGTTCACAGAATGATTGTCTCAAAAGACCCGGATAAAATCACAGAGTTTAAGGGGTTGAGTGACATGGCTTTAAACTATTTAGGCATGGGATTAAATACAGATGAAATTGAATACGAAATAGGTGAATTATTGGGGTATCCGCGAACGGCCACAGAAGCGTTTTTGGGCCATCGCGCGAGAGCGGACAGAAACGAGATCAATGCCACCGGACAACGTTTCGGTCAAATTACTTTCAGTAAGGACTTGGCGGATGAGGAAATTGAACAGTATGCCAAACCGCTCGAAGTCATCACGCATGAATTATTACCCAAAATCTATCGTCAAAGGTTATAAATAGGGCTAAAATATTGATATGAACAAAGTTATTAAAGTAGAGACCAATTTTCACGCACTGACCGAAAAAGTTAGCCGCGTTTATTTGGGCCTAAGACTTTATTGTCGGCGCCAGTTCGCATTTTTTGTGCTATAATATCATTAAGATGTGAGTTTATCATGAAATATGCTTTTGTAACGATAACGATATTTTTTGTCTGGTTGGCGACTGTTATTGTTGTGATGTCGCTAGAGTCGGATAATGTTTTGTTTCCGATAATGGCTATCGCGATGACGATAGTTTTATTTTTTATTGGTTTCAGGAAAAGCAAATGAAGCGAATAACGGCGCTCAGAAAATTATCGAAAGAGTTGCTCGAAATTAAGTTTTCGCTCAGTACTAATAAACAAGCCGAATATAAGAGGACGATTTTCAATCATTTCATGGACATGGGCGGCGTTTATGTCAAATTTCTGCAAATCTTGGCAGTCAATCAAGATTTTATGGACGGCTGGGCTGGTCCGAAAGAGATGGAGATTTTTCATAAAGTACCGATAGAAGAGATGGACGCGGCGGACTTCATCGACGGAACCGCTTTCAAATCATACTCTGCGACACCGTTTGCGGCTGGTTCGTTTGCGCAAGTGTATGAAGGAGAATTGCTGAGTGGTGAGCGCGTAGCGATTAAAGTTTTGCGGCCAAGCATATTGAAAACCCTAGACGGTGATTTGAGATTTATCAAACGGTTGGCGAAGCTTCTGGGAAGTTTTTTGCCCGTCAATATCATGATGGATTACAAAGATGCGGCTGCTGAATTTTGCCGAAATACCAAATTAGAAACAGATTATTCCAGAGAAGTCGCTAATATGAAGTATTTTGGCGATTTTTATAAAAATTCACAGTATGTAGTGGTGCCGAAAGTTTACGAAGAGCTTTCTGATGATAAAGTCATAGTCCAGCAATATCTGGATGGCCCAACGTTCGCTGATATTTTGGCTATTCAAGACAGCGCGCGGCCTGTTTCGGAGGTTTCGCACGCTTTAACCGGATCGAATTTGTGGCAGCAGTTAACTCTGGCCGGAGGCGAATTTTTGCGCATGGCGATGGTGGCAGATTGGGTGTTTGGCGATCCGCATCCTGGCAATATCAAACTTCTGTCGGACGGCAAAATTGGACTGATAGATTTTGGCTTGATAGCCAGACGCCCCACCAGTCAAAAAACGTTTCACGATTGGTTGAAAGAATTTCACTATGTATTAACTGGGACAAAACCGAAAATCAACGATCTTTTGAGATCGACTTTGACTTGTTTTTGCCCGGACATAGCGAAAGCTTTTTCCAATTGTTGTCTCAATGGTGATGAGTCGATATTAGATCAAATAGTTAATGGCGTTGACGAAAAATTAGCTCATAATTTGCAGCATGGCAATAAAACAGCCAGCAGCTTGCTGGCCGACGGCCACTTGTTTGTGCTTTTCATCAACGTGCTCGGCAATGACAACGCCATTGACGTTCGCTTGGACATGGCTAATTTCCAATTATTAAAAGCCACACAATCGTATCTCGCTTCCGTCACTATGTTGGACGAAAGAGAGGGTGGCAAGCATTTCGCGGAAGTTTTAAAAAGCGCTCTGCAGTATTCCATCGCTCAAGCCGAATACACCGGTGTGAAATATGACGTGCCAGCCGTCGTCAAATACAGCCATAATGAGAGCTGTGAAATCGTTGCCGACACTTTGTCGTCTCTGGCGGCTAAAGACAGGTTTGTTTTTGATTATATATTTGGTAGAATTTAATTATGGGTGAAAGTTTTATTAAAACATTTCTATTACACATCAAGTATCCTTATACCGCGACAGTGATATCGATTATGTGGATAGGCATCGCGATAGTGATAGGTTCGCAAATGGCATCGAGCGCGGAAATATTGTTGGGGCTGACGGCTTTCGCCAGCCTCATCATCGCCGTTATGGGTTTTTCTTCGCAGAAATAGTGACAAATTTATTCACGAAGTATGCTATACTGACATCATAAGCTAATCAAAAGGAGGTAAAATGGCTACATATAGAGAAGTATTTTCAAAGTTGCGGGAGAAAATAGTTTCTGATTTGCGAGAAAAAGGCGTCGATCTTGACGGTCCTGATCCAATTACTAAACAGCCACCTAAGGACATGTGCAAATTGGCTGTTGTGATTTCAAATGCGAAGTTTGACGGACAGCCGACGCATCCTTTTGTGACATTGGAAACAGTGTATACGAAAAGAGTTGACGACGAGGGAAAGGGCTTGTTTAACGGTTTCGATGATGACGGTAACGCTATTGCTGTCGGTGGTAAAGTCGTGGATTCTCTGCAATCTGGATCGTTGGCGACTTTCTTTATCAGAAATCGAGATAACGAAGACGAAAGTGTTTGGGTGAATGATAAAGAAGCAAAAGAAACTTATGATGTTCAAAATAGCAATCCTGATTCATTGACGGATGATCAAAAAGCTAAGCTTGCCAAAGCAAAATCTCAGATGGATAATAAAAATCAAGAAAGTGCTATCATGGTCAATGAGGTTCAAAAATTGGCCGATGACCATATCAACGGTTTGGCCGCAACGGATGAGTCGATTCAATTGTTCAAAAAAAGCGGAGTCACGATAGCGTATCTAAGTTTAAATTCCGATGAGATTGCCGTCAAACAATGGGATGGATTACCAACTGGTAATTTTAACATTGATTATCACAGTGGCAGCATTGTTGGGCAATCATCCATCGTCGCGGCGGTTGTCGCTCCTCATTTAATTTGGAACGATATTGACATAGAGTCACAAATGTAAAACTAATACGACCTAAATTCATAAAAGGCCTCGTCGACGCGAGACCTTTTCCTTTGCGGCCACGCTTATCTAATCAACTGGATAAAAATTCCAACCGAAAGCAGCGTCACGTTGATGAAAATCGCGAGGCCCACCGGCGATCCCCAGCTAAACCACGAGCCCCACGCCCGCCAATTTTTTAGCGCTGGGCTGGGATTTTCGGCGACTAATTTGCGCCATTTTAGCCATTCAGCTTGACCGGCTTCTATTTTAGCCTGTTTTTTCTCGTTCATTTTTCTCCTTTATAATAACTTACCAACGCCTCGACCAAAACGTTGCAACCACGTCTAACGAGTGCCACCGTCCCAGTTATTCGCAAGTTACGCGGCCGAGACATGTAATGGTGGGCTTATATCTTGTCGTCATTATAGCACTTTGTGGTATAATTTCATATATGAAACCAGACAAATACTATTTTGAACTAGCTGCTAAGCAAGCCCGCAAATCGCTCTGCGAACGCGGACATTGCGGTTCGGTCATCGTGTCGACCGACGGCGAGGTTATTGGCAGAGGCTACAACGCACCACCCCTGAACGATGCATCGCAAAGATATTGCAACACCGAACTCGACTTGACGCTCAAACCAAAATACGACAAAACTTGTTGTGTCCATGCCGAATGGAACGCCATTATAGACGCTTTCAAAACTCACGGCGATAAACTCGAAAAAGCCACGTTATATTTCATGCACGTTGACGACGACGGCAATTGGACAGACGCCGGCGACCCTTTCTGCACTGTCTGCAGCAGACTTGCTCTACAAAGCGGGCTGGCGCACTTCGCGCTCTGGGTCAACGGCCGGCCAAAAATCTATACGACGGCTGATTATAATCGAAAAAGTTACGATTTTTATCGGTAGTGCGACAATAGATTTTGTGCTACAATTTAATCCATGATACCGACCATAGAGCAAGCCCAAAAGATTTTGGAAAAATATAACGAAGAGCCGTTTCATTTGCGCCACGCCGCAGTGGTGAGTGGAGTGATGCGGTATTTTGCTAAAGAATATGATGCTGAGAGGGAAGATTTTTGGGCGGCGGTCGGGTTGTTGCATGACGTTGATTTCGAGCAGTTCCCAGAGGAACATTGCGTCAAAGGCGCGGAATTGTTGCGTGAAAACGGTGTCGATGAAGCGATAATTCGGGCCGCCATGTCGCACGGGCACGGTTTGACGCCGACGCCGTATCGACCGGAACACGTCATGGAAAAAGTTTTGTTCGCTACCGACGAATTGACCGGTTTAATCGGCGCCGCTGCGCTGATGCATCCGTCGAAAAGTATTCAAGACCTAGAGTTGAGGAGTGTCAAGAAAAAATACAAAGACAAAAAATTCGCCGCTGGCTGTTCGCGCACGGTTATTGAACGGGGCGCCGAGATGCTGAGCTGGGAATTGGACGAATTGATTGAGAAGACGATTTTGGCGATGCGCACAATTTGACAGCGCTAGTATCTAAGGATTCCATTTATCGCATAAATATGGTAAAATATTCGTATGCCTCGGTAGCTCAGCGGATTAGAGCAGTGGGCTTCTATCCCATGTGTCGCAGGTTCAATTCCTGCCCGAGGTACCAAATCTGTGATTGAACCGGAATTGTCGCGCTGCGCGCGGCTTTTTTGGTTGGTTGTGGGGGCGAGTGAATAGTGAATTGGTTTGGTATTCAGATAAGCCGAAGGCTTATCTGTTAGTTGACTGGTTTTGCGGAGCAAAAACCAGAGGTTTTTTTGGGGGAATTGGGAATTGTGTCGCCTTTGGCGACGACTTTTTTATCTTTCAAAAACAGGTTCAAACCTGTCATTTGCGAAAACGCGTCCTTAATCTCGGACAAATCACTCTCTGAACTCACAGAACAGAGAGAAACCGCCTGTCGCACCCAGCGCCGCGCAGGTTCGAACCAGTTATCACGCCCAGCCATTACGCGCTCAATTTTAACCTCTAACGATTTCTTACAACTCATAATCTCGGCGCGCCGTTCGCGATAGTCGC
>JAISBI010000024.1 GCA_031266275.1 Candidatus Nomurabacteria bacterium
ACAAGATGTTGAAGCTGTGAGGAAAGTGCTCAAATCAGAGGTAAAATTGACGATTATTCCGTGCAAAAACGTCGCTTCGGGTTTGATGACATCTATTTATGAGCTTGAACATCATCTGAAAGGGAAAGGCGCCCTGTGCGATTATTTGTGCGACAAGTTTTACCATGACGAGAGGCATGGACTGAGCGAAAGGCGTGTGATTTGGGATATTGGCGTGGTGGCGTATTTGATAAACAGAGACTGGTTTGAGGTCAAAGAGATAAATTGTCCCAATGTAAATGATGATACATCATATGAAGTAGACACGGACAACCACAAGATAACGATGGTGAATTATGTCGATGCTAATTCTGTTTATGAAGATTTGTTCGCCAAATTAGGTGATTAGTAAAGAGCAGCGATATGCTCGCAAGAGAAAAACCCCGACGCTTGAGATGCGCGCGGGGCTTTTTGTCGTCACTCTTTTCGCAATTTGATTAATATGGGCAGGCTGAGCGGCAGGAAAATCAACAATGTTGCCAGCATGCTATACTCGGTTTTGATGTCCGTCGCGACTCCGATTAGCCAGACGGACGGGATATAGAGGAGCTGCGCGATGACTTTGGCGGCTGATACGATGGATGTTTGTTCGCTGGCGTGTGCATGTTGTTGCACCAGCGGCATCATGGCCGCTGAGGTCCAACCTTGCGCCAGTCCCATCAGGGAATACAACCAAACGGTCGCCATGCCGAAATGCGCGAGCATTACGCTTGTGCCGGTCGCGACTAGCACGATTGGTATGGCGAAAACTTGCCATTCGCGCAAGGTGTGAGCGTACTTCGCGGCAATCCTCGAACCGAAAAATCCGGCGATTGAATTTACTGCCCAGCCAACCGAAACCCATGCCAACGGTACGCCGGCTAACAGTAATAACGGAGTAAATGCCCAGATGATGCCATGCGTGCATTCGCGCGACACCGCGAAAGCGAAAATTCTCAGGCGCAAGTGCGGATTTTTCATAGCTGATTTGACGACTCGCGTCATGTCTCGGAGTGGGTTTTTTTGCTGCGGGATGAGATTTTCGCTGTCGTCTTTGATGAACAGGGAAGCTACGCCGCCGGCCAAAAAAGAAATCGACGATAATCCGATAGCGAGGCGAAAATCAATCGCGCCGATTGGGCCGCCCAGCAACACCATCACTAATGTGCAAAGATATTGCAGCGAAGCGACTTTGCCATTGGTGGTTTTGAACAATTTTCCACTGCCATCGATTTTGCCAGAGAAGTGCCGCAGCAAACTAGCATCGACTCCTTGACTGAAAGCCATAAAAAGCCCCAGCGAAGTCTCGCAAATCACCACGCCGGCGAAATCTTGCACTTGTGCATAAAACACCAGCGACAGACAACAGCCGAAGTCGCCAATTACATTGGCCCATTTGCGACTAAAACGGTCAGCAATCCACCCTGCAGGGATATTCAACGTCATGATGACGATGGTAAATATCATCTGCGAAAGGCTGATTTGCTCTTGGTTGAGCCCAATGCTGTTGAAAAATGGCGTCATAATCGGTATGGACAAAATCCCCGCCGTGACAATCGATTCAAAAGCAACGAGCCGCAAGTTTTTCATAGTTTCTTTCATGATTTTTCTCCTTTTTGAGTGCTTCCGATGCGAAAAGAGTTGTAAAGGTACCAGCCGTCTACTTTTATACGGCTGGATAAGTTCCAAAAGTCATGATTTAATTGTCGTTGATAGAGATTTTTCCTAGACAAGTCGCTTTTGGGACTTATCTAGTGATACAAAGAGATTAGACAGTTCCCGCACGTTTCAGTGGCATAGCGAAAATAGAGTCGTACGTCGCGACCTCTGTTAGCCAACACTGGTGTGCGAAAAATCTGTTACACATGTTGCTATTTTAGCACAGAATGATGCTTGTGTCAATAGTTCGATTGATGATAGTATGGTAAATCATTGACTTATCGAACTGAGTGTGATATATTTCTAATTAAGTTGAAGTTTTGAGAGAAGTTTTAACTGGGAGATGGCTCCCCCAAAAGGGAGGGGAGTCATGCAAGTAGGGGCCGGTCTACTGCGCACGTCTGCATGCTCTGGGAGCGAGTGGCGGTAACAGATTTTTGCGCGGTGGCGCCGGAACGAAGAGCAGGATGTTTATTCTACCTTTGATCCGGTGCTAAAGCACCACTACTCATTTTTACTAGGTTTTCCCCTAATGACTCATGTTGTTAGGGGGAGCCAAGACAATTAATTTCTGTCCGGGACGCCAAGGCTCCTAGAAAATATAAAACGAAGCCCCAAAGGCGTTTCCGGACGAATTTTTTATAGCCAGGCGAGCGGTTTCGCTCGTCTGGCCCCCTAGCACATTCCGACTCGGCACTTCGCGTGCTGAGAATTGACATAGGGTGTTAGGCCTTGGCCTAACATCACGGATGAGTTGCCACATACTCATCACCTCCGACCCCCCAGAGCGCTGCAGGTATGCTACATCCATGCCCGCGCCCCCAACAAGACTCTATGCGCTCGGGGGGATTTTTATTTCTCTAAATTTTGGAACCATTTAAACCATTGAGATAATCAGTAAAAGCCATCGTCTTGCCGGACTTCGGCGAAACAACTTCGAGAATTTGCAAAGCAGTGTCGTTGGCGCAAGGAATAATATCTGGCCAATCCTCGCCAGAATAAGAATCGAGCAGACGAGTTTTAGTGACGATGAGCCCGTCTAATCGGGTTCTGGGGAAGTCGAGATAAGCGCGTACTTTGGCGTCCAGTTCGGCGGCTGTATCGATGGTTGGGTCGAGTTCGCCGTCGCTTTTTTCGAGCTTTTCGCAATAAGTCGCTTGCTCTTCGTCCTGTTCATATGGCTTAATTGAGCCGTCGACTATGTCCGGCAAGATATCAATTAAAACGTCGGCGCCCATTTCCGCCATTTTTTTATACAATTCAGGCTTCGTTTCTGTGCCGTCGAGCGCGATTTCCGTCTGGACGTAAATCGGTCCAGCGTCCATTTCAGTGCTCAATTTCATGATGGAAATGCCAGTCCGGTCGTCCAAGTTGACGATGGCAGATTCGATGGGACTGGAGCCGCGATACTTCGGCAGGAGCGACGGATGAACGTTAATAATGCCGTGCGGGAAACTATTTATCACTTCGTCCGGCACTACCTTGCCATAGCTAATCAGCACACCGACGTCGGCCCCTAAACCTTGCAATGTTTCGGATAAATTGACCTCGCTGGCATAGATGACCTTGACACCATGACGATTCGACGATTCAACGATTTTCAAATCCTTCGCATCGCGCGACTTGATTTCAGCCCGTCTCGGCAAAACCAACGCCGCAATCTCAAAATCATGCTCTATCAGGCCGTCGAATAATGGCGTAATGGGCTCTTTCAGTCCTTGCGCCAGCTGTTCGTTGCCGAAAAAAACAATCTTCACTTGACATCTCCTTGACGTTTTGGTATAATGTCGCCATACATATAAATCCCATATTGTTCGGGTTCCGTAGCGTGCCTCATCGTAGTATGTGTAACAATATGGGTTTTGATTTTAATCATCTTTCAAAATCCCCATCCTCGCCACCTTTTCGTATTTGACATCCTCGAGGTCGCCGTCTCGGTTGAGTAGCAAAAAAGCGGTTTTGTTATGCGTGATGTGGTCGACGAAGCATTTGCCATTGCAGTGGTCGACTTCGTGTTGCAACATGCGGGCTACGAATGGATTGGGCGATTTGATGCGGATTTCTCGGCCGTCGATGCCGACGGCTTTGACGCGGACTTTTTCGTAGCGGGCGACTTTGCCATAGACATCTCTGACCGACAAGCAGCCTTCGATCTCGGTGATTTTTTTGCCCTCAAATTTGACAATTTCGGGGTTGATTAAGACCACGAAATTTTTATTGTCTCTATCTTCGAAATCTTCACGAATAATCACCACGCGCTCCAGCGCTCCGATTTGCACCGCTGACAAAGCCACCGCCAATTCGTGTGGCCGCGAATCTTCCCAATCCAGCGTCGCCGTAATCATGTCGTCGACCAACTGCAAAGTTTCGTCAGTGATGACGTGGACCCGCTCCGACTTTTCACGCAGTCGCGGGTTGGGCAGGGTCAGGATATCTTTTTTGGTATATTTAGATTTCATATCTTCATTTTAACATACGGCGCTCGATTTTCGAACATCATTTTGTCGGTTAAAAACTTTGGTATCAAAGAAATTGTGCTATAATTGTAGAATGATAAAAATAGATACAAAACGACCACTATTGGTGAAAGTCATCGTATCGTCACTCGCATTCAAAATCGCTGCACCGGTAGTATTGGCTGGGTTGCTAGTAGGGGGGGGTCTACTATTGGGCAAGAGCTCCGCCGTCCAAGTTTGCGACATCGCTACCACCACAATCTGCATCGATGAGTTCACCCCGGGCGATGCCAGCACTCAAGGCAACACCACTGTTACCATGACCGGATCAGGTTGGGCTTTTGGCAATTATGTCGGTGAAAATGATCCCAATACCTTAATTGCCTGGTATGATGCACTAGAAAACTCAAGAACTGAAGAAAACACTTATGAACTCAACCAAAACGCTACGGCTTGGGCCGATAAGTCGGGGAATCAGTATGATTTGGTGCTGCGGAGGCCGACGGCCAACAGCGCTGGAGCAGCCCGTCCACAAGGTGCTATTCCTAACTCCGGTCAATATGTCCAGTCGACGTCGCCTACCAGTCTCGCCGAGTGCCAAAACACTGTTTGGTCTGCCGGCGTCTTTCTTTCAGACTATTGTTATTTTGCCCGCTCGCCAATAGATACTGGTCCTGCCGTTGGCAATCAGGGCGCAATTAGTTCTGTGATGTCCAAACTCCCGCTAGGCGCTGCCAACCGCACAATTGAGATTGTGCTTGACCCGTCGCAAGTTACGTTTACTGGTGCAAACTCGGTCAATCTTGCTGGTTACGGCTCTGGCTCACCGCCGAGCGGGACGATTGGACGCTACTTTGGCACTGGGGCGCGCGGTTTGGACTATTGGTTTAATGCTATGGGCAATTCCACTTACACTATGCACCCACAGGCGCTTTATGACCCTGCCCAGTCTGTTAACACGGCAACCATTGCAGTTGACACGACGCAGCCTAACTTTAAGCGGACTTGGTATTTCAATGGCTTGGACAATACGGACGGCGTAGGTTATGATCACCTCAACCAATCCGGCGCAAATGCTTGCGGCATTAACCCGCAATATGATTGTCGTGATTACACGGTGGACACCACGGACATTGGTTCGTTTTTGGTCGGTAGCGCTCCTAACGCTCCAGTGCAAGATACTTCGGCGCTTTACACTACTCCAAATAGTGACGATTGGAGCTCCAATTTCGAATTATATGCTGTGCGCGTTTATAATCGGGCTTTGACTAAGGCTGAAATCGCTCAGAATTATCAGGCTGATTTGGCTCGTTATATTGCGCCACCTGAGATTTGGATTGGTACTGACAGCAGCGGCAATGGTGGAACGAAGTGCGACAGTCTGAATGTGTTGTCGGCCACGCAGATTTCTTGTGTTGCTCCGGCTCACGCTAGCGGACCAGTCAATGTGGCGCTGAAATATGACGGAAAAACAGCGGTAATGACTGACGCCATTGATTACAAAACGGCCGTTATCACCGGAATTATGCCCAACAAAGGCGGTATGGCCGGTGGGCAAACTGTCACCATCACCGGCTCAGGCTGGGCTTATGACGCAGCCAAAGATTATATTCAGGACGGATTGATTGCTCATTATGACGCCATTGACAACACTGGTTTGGGCGATAATTATCACGCCAATGCGACATCAACTTGGAAAGACTTGTCGGACAGTGGCGCAGATTTGACTTTGCATGCTGGTGATAATAGTTTTGACGGCGACGGATTTGTGGTGAAAAGCGCTACGAACTATTGGTATGTGCCGCCTTTTGGCGAGTTGCCGACTGGAAATAGCAGTTTTACAATAGAGGCGCGGTATTTATTTGTTGGGCCGTTGTCAATTGCTAGTGGCGGATCGTGTATTGTCGGTTGGGGTGCGTCGAGTAATAACCTAGCCAACTGTGTTGGGGTGCGGACAGCTAATCAGTTGCTGCATGGTTTTTATAACAATGATATAAACATTGATTTTCCGTCGGCCAACAGCACAGCCAACACCCTGTCAGTGAGTTATGAGGCGGGCAGTGGCCCGGCGTGGCAACAGACAGCTCGCCAGGCTTATGGCAATGGGCAGATACTGGCTTATCAATCGCTCGGTGGGACTGTTCAATGGACTGACCCGACCGTGCCGTCCAACAAATGTTTATATATCGGGTCAAATATTGACGTGGTTGGTTGCGGCGGGTCGAGCAAGGGCAATGCAATGAACGATACAAACATCAAGTTTCAGTCGGTGCGAATCTATAATAAAGCTTTGACCGATGCGGAGGTTGAACAAAATCACCAAGTCGACCGAGCGAGGTTTATCGCCACGCCGGAAATCACCATCGGTGGGGCGGTATGCACCAATGTGGCGGTGGTTTCGGCGACCAAACTGACTTGTAAAACACCATCCCACGCTGTGGCTGAGACGGTTAATGTCGATATAACTTACGATGGGCAGACATCGACTTTACCGAGCAGTTTTACTTATCAGGATTTGTCAATCACGGGCATATCACCAACCAGCGGCCCGACGTCGGGCGGCCAACGAGTAACCATAACAGGGGCGAACTTGCCATACGCAGCCACCAGCGATTACGTCCAAGATGGCTTGGTGGCGTTCTATGACGGCATCAACAACACTGGCGAAGGCGACAAATACCATAGCACGACCACGACGACGTGGAAAAACTTAGCGGGAACAGCGTATTTGCCTGATGCTACGATGTGTCAAAATACAGATTGTTCCAGTGTGTCGGCGACGGGTAATGCCTCGTGGGCGGGCAATTCGGTTTTGTTTGCCAGTGGCAACAATAGTTCGTGGCTGAAATTAGCGCCGTATGCACTGCAAGGCAATGTGACGATTGAGGCGGTTTATTCTAAAAATGGTTATGGCGTCCAGCAATTCTTGTCAAATGTGCAGGATGGCGGTTTTGCTTTGTCGACCGAAACTGGTGGTGTGGCCGTGACTGACAACTTGTCGTTTTTGCAATATATCAATGGCGGATATCAGCGGACGTTGGCAAACAATGGCGCTTGGTTCAACGGTTCGGTGGTGTCGCTGTCTGGGTTAAATGTGGACACTGGCAGCAGTTGCAAAGTTCAACTTTCGGCCAATGGCGCAATCCAAGACACGATAGATATTGGCAATCCTTGCGTATATAAACAGCCTGATAATAATACAACTTGGGCGATTGGCGTTAATCCCAATGGGCAAAACGGCTCTGATTCTTTTACGTCCAACTCAAATTATTATGCGTTGCGGTTGTATAATCGGGCTTTAACGACAGAGGAATTGGCACAAAATGCGACGGTTGATCAGTTGCGGTATGTTCAAGTCCCCACCATCTCCCTAGGCACAAACGAAAGCACCTGGTCGCCCTGCGTAGATGTGGCGGTGCTAGACTACTCCACCATAACCTGCACCACCACAGCCCACGATCCCATCAATAACGCCCGAGTCCGTCTAACCCCCCATGGCTCATCCACCAACTATGAGATTGCCAACGCCTACTCCTACGTAGATCCTGCTACTAACACCACGTTCACTTCATACGCGCCAAGTTATTTAGACGCAGTTGGTGGCGACAGACTACAGTTTACTGGCGGCACTCGGCTAAGTTTTGTCACAGGTATAACGATCGATGGTGATGAATGCGTAATTGATACCGGCACACAAACTGCCACGTTCCTAGAGTGCGTAACACCATCAGAAAACGATTTCCGAGCTGGCAATCATAAGGATTTTACGGTAACGGTTGGATATAGCGGAGAGCAAGTCATCACCGGCAAAGTAGAATACCGTGAGTTCCTCTCCCTAAGCGGCATACCAAGCAACGTTAACTTGTCGTCTAGTAATCGGACAGACACCAAAAATATGATTATTTCAACTAATTCACAGTCCGGCTATAACGTAACAGTTCAAACCGTCAACGTTGGGCGTGATACTGGCCATAGAAGTGACTTAATGTGCGAACAAGGCTTAAGTAAATACTACATCTCAGTCCTAAGCTCTGAGGCCGCTACTCTTCCTGTCGGTAATTACGGTGTCAAAGCCGGTAACGGTAATTATCTTCCACTCTCACATAGCTCTTTAACCCTACACGATAGTCTTTTGCCTAGTCAAAACTTCCTGACGCCAGACACCATCCCATTAACCTTGGGCGTCAACACTGAGTCTCCGACAGTGGCTTGCTCGACTTATACTGGGAGTTTGTTGTATAGTTTGACGGTGAATTATTAAGCTTTGTTTATAACAATGAGTTCGGATCAAGTTCGATTTGCCAATGGGTCGGCGGGACTTCGGTGGCGATTTTGATTAAGTCGGCGCGATTGCGAGCGCGGACGACGATTTGCCAGCGGTAATTGTCGCGCGCGCGTTCATAAAAAGCGGGCGCTGGGCCGAGCAGGTGAATTTCGGCTCGCGGCTCAGTCGCGAGGAGACAGCCGAGTTTTTTGGCAGATTGGACGGCGGCCTTTTCGGTTTTATATGAATTCGTCAATTTTAATAGGAAAGAAAAGGGCGGGAAATGACCTTTTTGGCGCTCGACGATTTCGCTGGCGTAAAAAGTGTCGTAGTCCTGCGCCACGCCGCATTTGATGACCGGTGAATCGGGTTGGAAAGTTTGGACGACGACTTCTGTTGGGTGCTTGTCTCGCCCGACTCGCCCGACGGCTTGAGAAATCAATTGAAAAGTGCGTTCGCGGGCGGAAAAATCCGGCAATAACAGTCCGGCGTCGGCCTGAGGAATGCCGACTAATCGCAGGTTTGGCAGGTCGAGTCCTTTGGCAATTGTCTGGGTGCCGATGATGATGTCGATTTCACCGCTGTATAATTCTTGATATAGGTCATGCGCTCGCTGGCCTTTTTTGCTGTCGCCGTCGAAGCGGGCGACTTTGGCGGTAGGGAAGAGCCGGCGCAGATCTTCCTCGAGTTTTTTGGTGCCCAAACCTTTGTGAATGATGTCGGTGCTGGCGCAGACCGGACAGACAGTCGGAGTTTTTTCGCTGTAACCGCAAATGTGGCAGCGCATGTGGAACCGGTCGCCGTGCAAAGTCAATGGCACGAAACAGCGCGGGCAAATCGCGTTCCAGCCGCAGTCTTCGCACAGCGTGAAGCTGGCTGTGCCGCGTCGATTATGAAATATCAATACTTGTTTCTTTGCTTCAAGTGTGCGCTTAACTTTGTTAATTAACAGCGGTGAAATGGCGCCGGCGTGGTTTTCTTTCTTCGTCATGTCGATGGTCGTGACGGTGGGCTTCTGAGCGTTCGCACGAGCTGGTTTTTTCATTTTTACGACGCAGTTTTGTTTGTCGGCGATGCGGTAATCGACGACCGACGGCGTGGCGGAGCCCAAAACTAATTTCGAGCCGCTGTTTTTTGCCAATATGGCGGCGGCCCGCAAAGCATTGTATTTAGGCGACAATTCTTGTTTATAACTTGGTTCATGGCACTCATCGATGACGATGATGCCGAGATTAGTAATCGGTAGGAACATAGCTGAGCGCGGCCCGACGACAACAATGGGCGAGTCATTTTCGGCGCTGGTCAAATCTAAGATTTTTCCCCACGTGATAGCGCGTTCGGCTTCCGTCATGGTCGAATGGAAGACGAAAACATCGTCGAAATCATTTTGAAATTCCGCCACCAGCTGAGAGGTCAGGGAAATTTCCGGCACTAAAATGATGGAACTTTTGCCCTGCGCGCGTAGATTTTTGGCTAACTCTTTGTAGACGGCAGTTTTGCCGGATCCGGTCACGCCGTGCAATAAAGTGGTCGTCGCAGTGCTATTCATGATATTTTTGACAGCTCGAGACTGTTCATCGCTGAGTAAAAAATGTGTTCGTTTCCTCTGTAAAACTGACTTTTCACGACTTTTCACGGCGCGCCGCTTGACGTTTAGTCCACTCGGCAAAATCGTCTGCCAGACAGCCGCCAGATTAGTCGAATAATACTCGCTCAGCCAGCCGGCAAGGTTCAACAACCCGCGTGGCAACGGTGTTTTGAACAAAGTTTTTTCAATATCTTTGCACTTGAAATCGGGACGGACGACTTTTCTCATAACCACACCGACCAGCGAACGTTTACCGACTGGGATGACGACAATCTGCCCAACTGCCAACTTTTCCACAGACTGATAAGTCAAAACAGCGATGTCTTTGCCAATCATGCGCGTCGGCGCTACCTCATAGTAATTCATATATAATATAGTATAGCATGAATTTTTTCCTTCAAACCCTTGACACGGCAAATTTTATCCTATATAATCTAACCATAACCAACAACATAAAAGGGTATATAAATAACAAAAGGGTATAGTAAAAGTGATGAAAACAACAAAAACAGCAAACAATGACATAGCAAACAACAAAGTCCTCCCAACTCACTTTCTTTGTAGTGACCTAAAACGTAACTCCTCTCTCTCTCTCTCTCTCTCTCTCGTTGCCCCGTACAATAGCTAACCTATCTCGTAACCTACTTCATAACCTCCTCCCTAAACCACCACGTATCCTCACCAACTCCCATCACACACCCTCTACCTTTCCTTCCCACCACCCACATCATAGTCCTTTCCGCACTACTACTACCACTCTCCCCCGCACCACTACCACCACTCTCCTCCACCCTCTCACCAAAGTCTCCACCAACACCCTCACTACCACTCCCACCAACACCCTCACCAACACCCTCACTAAAACCCTTTCTAAAACCCTTACCAAAGCCCTTACCAACTCATGTCTCATCCCCCTCATCTCCTTACCCCCCCTCCTAGTGATCACCTTCTTCCTTCTATTCCCCCTCATCCCACCACCCATAGCCACTGCTCTTCCCACCAACCCATTAAAACCCTCCTCCTCCCCCAG
>JAISBI010000025.1 GCA_031266275.1 Candidatus Nomurabacteria bacterium
ACCAAGCACCAGCGAAGGCGAAAAGACCGTCACTGTCACTACTGCACACGGCACCACCACCACTAGTGCCATACTCGTCGTTGGCTTTTACCCGGTGATGAGTTTTAGGTTTGATGGGAGTTTGGTGGATGATTGGGACTCCAGTGTGGCGTTTGAATCGCCTTACGCTACGCCGACGTGGGTTTCGGGGACTACTTATTCTAGCGCGGTGAATAGAGGGAGTTGCGGCAGCATTCCTATTATTGGCACTACGAACCGATGCCCATTTTATATCAATGCAGCGGGTGCCGCAAAGACGCCAAGCTCCACGACTTATTCTGGATTGAAATCTAACTTAACTGTCGCGTTCAGAATGAGAAACGCTAGTACAAGTGGTTTCACTGACAGCGCGAATTTCAACTTTGCTTTTGTAAAAGAAAGAAATGAGCATGCATTACACCAGACCGCTTCAGATGTATATTATGGGTATCACGGAGTCGAGGGCAAGGGTTTTTATGCTGCATGGTTGACTAGTAGCAGTGGCGACTTTGGCCATTCAGACTGGTTTGGGACTTTTAGCGGCGGGCTAGTCAATAATTATATTTTCCAGGTAGCCGACACTCAAGGAGGTTTTTCCACGAAGCTTTATCAGGAAGGCAATCTCCTCCAAACAGAAAGCTATGGTACCACAAATATAAACCGATATGCGTTGGCAAAAACGCTCGGCTTTAATTTAGATGCCAATAACAATGGATATATGGATTTTATATTGATTTTCAATAAGGTTATGACGGACTTTGAAGTCAGTAAACTAAACGCTGTAATAAACAATGGTACGCTCTACTCACACATTTTCCAACACCCGTAGTGTTCATTACGACAAAATAACCATCGTAAACTCCGCCAAAGCCACGCTGATTTTCCCGTTTCCGTCCGGTTTGACTGAGTCAAAAATCTTGTTGGTAAAATCCTCGCCATAACCATTCCAGCTAGAATTAAAACGTGCCGTCAAATTCCCACGAAACGGTGTAGTGATCTCGTAATTATCAAAGCTCTTATCGCCAAAATTGGCAATGACGAGGCAGCCGCCGCGCGTATAAGCGAGGATTTTATTATCTTCGTCAGTGTGAATAATATCAATTTCGCTCTCAGCCAGACCGCCGGTATGGCCATATTTATTGAGCCGCAAATCTATTAAATGCTGATGTGCCGCGATGACTTCGCCGAAGTGCTCCGCCACCCGCCAATTGAATGGCGCGAGTGCCGAAAAACCGGCGAATTGCATCGATTCTTGGCCTTGAAATAGCATCGGAATGCCAGGCGCCGTCAGAGTAATACCGGCGGCCAGCAGCATCTTTTGGCGCGACGGTCGGCTTAACGGATCGTAGATATCGAAATCATCGTTCAGGCGCTCGTTGCCGTTGGCCAGTGCCGCCGTGTCATGCGATTCAGAAAAAACGATTTTTTGGCGCCAGTCGTCATTGTAAAAGCGATATAACTCGTTCGATATATCGCCCAGGTTTTGCTCTTCATTGATGCCAAAAGCGCCACGCAGCGCACGCGGGAAACCGACGCCCCATTGGGCCGTGAAGCCGGCGCCTTGTTCAGATATCGGTTTGGTCAAATATGTGTTGGCGCCATTGTCTTCGGCTATCATCATGGCGCGACGGTTGATTGAGCGAGCCACACGGGTCATTTTTTGCAAAATCTCCCAACCGCCCGGGATGGAATCTTCGACTTCGTCCCTGTCCATGCGCCGACTGCGCACGCCCAGTGTGAAGTCCAATCGCATGCCATCGACGCGATATTCCTCGATCCACAATCGGATATTGTCGACCAGATACCGCTTGACCTGCGGCGCAGTATAATTGAGGCGCGGTCCCCAATCAGTGTTGCGCAGGTCGCCGTCAAAAAAGTAGCTTTCCGGCAAATCAGTGTTAGGGTGCATGTGATTATAAACAATGTCGACGATGACGCCCATGCCGGCCTCATGCGCAGCGCGGACGAATTTTTTCAGCCCATAGTGTCCGCCGTATTTTTCCTCGACTGCGAACAGATGAATCGGCGCATAGCCCCAGCCTTGACCGTCCAACATGCTCGTCACTGGCATGATTTCAATCATATTGACGCCGAGGTCCTTGAGATATGGCAGCTTTTCGATGGCGCTATCGAAGTCGCCCGGCGTGCTGTCGTCCGGTTGGTTGAAAGTGCCGATGTGCATTTCATAAATAATCTGTCGCGTCCGCGCCGGCGGCGTGAAATTCTGCTCGCCCCAATCGAATTTCTCGTCGACGATGACGCTGTTGCCGTTGGTCGAACTAGTCAATTGCCGCGCATACGGATCATTGACGAGAATCGAGTCACCGTTTTCCAACTCGACTTTGTAGCGATACTGCATGCCGGGTTTGGCCGAGCCGACTTTAGTCTCCCAAATATTCGGTTCAACGGATATCATTTCATGGTCGTGCCACTCAAAATCTGTGTCGCCCAGCGACAGCCAAACTTTGCGCGCGCCCTCATACCAAAAGCAAAATTCGACATAGTATTTCTCTGTAAATGAACCGAATCTCGCCCCACCCTCGTCCATCTATCTGCTCCAGAATTTTAATTTAGAAAAAATCGTCCGTCGCCGCGCTTCGTCTCTCAAGACATGGATGACGGCCGGCAGAACCGACAGGAAAACTATCAAAACAATGATTGGCAAGATATAAACGTCGATTTTCTCAGGGTCAATGAGCTGGCCGAAAGCTTGGAATAAATAGTATCCGGCCAGCGTGAAACCGCCAGTCCAGATGAACGCCCCGACGATGTTAAAAGTAATGAATTTGACATAATTCATCTTGGAAATGCCAGTCACGATGGGGTTGAAAGTGCGTATAATCGGCATAAATTGCGCCAATATGACGGCTGCCGCGCCGTGCTTTTCATAAAACTTTTCCGCCTCGACGAGATACTTCTTTCTGAACAACCGCGAATCTTTTTTGCGGAATAATTTGCGCCCGAAATGCTTGCCGATGAGATAACCGACCGAATTTCCAATCACCGCCGCCACGAAAAATATCGCCGCCATCAGCCAAATATTGACGTTAATAATTCCCAGCCCCGCCAGCGCGCCAACCGTGAAAAGCAGCGAATCGCCCGGCAAAAAGAACCCAATCATCAGCCCCGTCTCCGCAAAAATAATAAAAGCCACCGCATAGCCCAACGCCGCAATCACTTCGCTCAATTCCACACCAGGTATCATACCGCTTATTGTAGCACAAAACCCTTGACATTCCAAAAAACCTGTGTATAATGTAACCATAACCAACAACATAAAAGGGTACAAAAGTGATGAAAACAACAAATACAACAAACAACAACATAGCAAACAACAAAGTCCTCCCAACTCGCTTTCTTCCTAACATCAAAATAAACCAAAACTCCTCTCTCTCTCTCTCTCTCTCTCTCTCGTTGCACCGTACAATAACTAACCTTTGCTCTAACCTCCTCTCTAAACTACCTAGCACCCTCACCAACTCGTATATTGTTCCCCTCATCTCCTTACCCCCCCTCCTAGTGATCACCTTCTTCCTTCTATTCCCCCTCATCCCACCACCCATAGCCACTGCTCTTCCCACCAACCCATTAAAACCCTCCTCCTCCCCCAG
>JAISBI010000008.1 GCA_031266275.1 Candidatus Nomurabacteria bacterium
CCAGTATACGACGCATCAAACCCAGGCCCAAACAGCACCATAGTAATGATAGACAATAGAAACGGTCAAGAATACACCGTCCGAAAACTAAAGGACAATAAGTGTTGGATGATTGATAACCTAAAACTAGAACTAGGTAAAACAGACCCAGACCCCACCAAAGATACTACGGTTTTAGAGCCTGAGAATACTGACGTAACCGAAACCCAGACCGTCTCTTTAGCTACCAGTGGCCGAGCTGACAATAGCAACTTTACTACTTCGGGCTATCTAACTAAAACAGGAGCTTCTTCGGGTGGCACTAATTACGACAACTACAACGCTTGGCGCCAAGTAGACCCAGGCAGCAACAATACCACTATAAGCGACACTCAAAACTGTGCCCCTCAAGGTTCCAAAATAAATTGTGGTTACCTATATAACTTCTATACAGCCACGGCTAGCACTACAGGCAACACTCAACCAACCACACACTATGTCGCCAAAGACAGCATCTGTCCAGCTGGTTGGAAGCTGCCAACTGGTAGGATAGACAATGCTGCTAATGGTGACTTCCAAAACCTTGACGTCAAGTATGGTGGCCTTGGTTTCTACCGCAACGCCAACTTAGAGGCTCAAGGTCTGTGGCTGTCTACGGGTGCCTGGCGAGGTGCTTTTGGTGGTGTCTATGGCTCGGGCCTCAGCGATCAGGGTTCGATCGGCAACTACTGGTCTTCGTCAAACAACCATGATTCCGCTTACTACACGTACTTCGGTAGTGGCTACATCGATCCAGGCAGTTTCGATGCCATTAAGTACTACGGGCTTGCGGTTCGTTGTTTAGTGAATTAATCTCTTGGATTCGCCGGTCAAGTCGGCGAATGACATGAGGAGAGTAGCGGCAAACGATGATGGGGGATGGATTGCTTCGGCAACAAATTACCCCGCAATGATAATAAACCATTTGCATTTCATGTAATTTATGCTAAAATAAGAGTATGAAAAAGGTGGGATTTATTGGATGCTCGGTGCCGGAGAGGCATTTTTATGAAAAAGCTCTGCCTGATTTGGACTTAGTTTTTTATGATATTTCGGATGATTATCGCGGATTTGACAAAGATATTCGGATTTTGAGCGTTTTCACGAACTATAATGTCACGGCCGACGTCATCAATCATTTACCACGATTGGAATTGATTGCTTGTCGTTCGACCGGATACAATCACATCGATTTGACATTAGCAAAAAAGCGCGGCGTTCGGATTGCTAACGCTCCGGGCTATGGTCGGCAAGCAGTGGCGGAATATGTCTTCGCGTTACTGTTGAATTTATCGCGCAAAGTCAAATTAACTATTGAGGAAGAAGACGGCAACGACCCAATCGATCGAGCACGCGAGCGCGGATTTAATTTGTTTGGCAAAACTATTGGTATCGTCGGGTTGGGCTCGGTCGGACAAGGCGTGGCGCAAATTGCGCACGGTTTCGGCATGAATGTTATGGCTTACGACCCTTTGCCAGACAGCGAATTTGCTCAGAGAAATCACGTTGAGTTGGCGGACGACGTCGAGACCTTGTTAAAAAAATCCGACATCGTGACACTGCATGTGCCGTTCTCGCGCCAGCAAGCGCACTTCATTGATGAAGCGCGGCTGGAAACCATGAAAAAGTCGGCTATTTTGATTAATACGGCACGTGGAGAATTGGTTGACACGGTCGCTCTTGTCACAGCTCTGCGAAACGGTGATATCGCCGGAGCGGCGCTGGACGTGGTCGAGGACGAATATTTGTTAGACCCAGCTGAATTCATTCGGTTCGCCAGTGAGGAAATTGATGAAAATCGCGCTCTCGCGCTGCGGCACGCGACGGCGATTTTGGCGCTGGAGCGGCTGGACAACGCCATCGTAACCAATCACAATGCTTATAATACGGTCGAGGCTATCGACGAAATTGCTAATATGACGGTCGAGAATATCAAAGGCTATATCAGCGGCGGCAAAGTTTGCGAGGTGCAAATCTAAATGCTTATCAAGAAGATTAAAGCGCGGCAAATTCTGGACTCACGCGGCAATCCGACGGTCGAGTGCGATGTGATTTTGGAGGGCGGAGCTTGGGGGCGGGCGGCCGTGCCGAGCGGCGCTTCAACTGGGACTGGCGAGGCTTTGGAACTGCGCGATGGCGGAGCCTATTATGGCGGCAAGAGCGTCTTCGGTGCGGTCAAAAATATTACGCAAGAAATCGCACCGAAATTGGTCGGGCTGGACGCGGCCGCGCAATCGGAAATCGACGACACGATGATAAAGTTGGACGATTCGGACAACAAAAGCCGGCTCGGCGCCAATGCGATTTTGGCGGTGTCTCTGGCGACGGCCAAGGCGGAAGCTAACGCAGAGGGCCTGCCGTTTTATAAATACATTGCTAAGGTTTCGGTTACGACGGAGCTGAGCTTGCCATTGCCGATGATGAACCTCATGAACGGCGGCGAGCACGCCGGTTGGGTGACAGATTTCCAAGAGTACTTGATTATTCCGGTCGGCGCGCGGGGTTTCGCCGAAGCGGTGCGCATGGGGTCGGAAGTTTTTCACGCGTTGGGTGCGATTTTGAAAGAACAGGGTTATTCGACCGCCGTTGGCGATGAGGGCGGATTTGCGCCGGCTTTGGCAGCTGGCAATGAAGCGCCGATGAAATTAATTGAACAAGCGGTCGAAAAAGCCGGCTATAAATTGGGCGCCGACATCATGTTGGGTCTGGACGCGGCGGCCAGCGAGTTTTTCCAAAACGGATATTATCTATTGAACGCCGACCACGCGAAATTGGCGTCTAAACAAATGGTGGAATTTTGGGACGCTGCGACAAGGAAGTATCCAATTATATCCATTGAAGACGGTTTGAGCGAATCGGATTGGAAAAATTGGACGAAATTAACCAAAAAAATTGGCAAGAAGATACAAATCATGGGCGATGATTTGTTAGTCACGAACACGAGCTTGCTGGACAGAGCCATTCGCGAAAAAGCCGCCAATGCGATTTTGATTAAGCCGAACCAAATTGGCACTTTATCAGAGACCATTCGCGCCGTCAAATTGGCTCAAGCTAGCGGATTTCGCACCGTCATGTCGCATCGTTCGGGCGAGACGGAAGACGTCACGATTGCGCATTTGGCGGTCGGCTTGAACTGCGGGCAGATTAAAACTGGCTCGCTGAGTCGCTCCGAACGAGTCGCCAAATACAACGAATTGATGCGCATCGAGGAAGCTAATCCGTCCCTGCAATTAGCGCGCCCATTCGACTAATATGCTATACTATAACTGATGAATTTACACACGAAACTGAGCGATGTGAGGGGCGTCGGGGCCAAGACGGCGGCGACTTTAGCGGATGGCGGGTTGACGACGGTCGGCGAATTGATTGATTTTTTGCCGCGCAAATACGAAGATTTTTCCCGCGTCGTGCCGATTGCGGATATTTACCCCGGCAAAATGACGGTCAAAGCGCGCGTAGCATCGATTAATGTGCGGCGTTTGCGCGGGCGCTCCAGCCTCACCACCGCCGTGCTCGACGATGGCACGGGCCGAATTCAAGCCGTTTGGTTCAACCAACCGTATCGCGCGGCGCAGTTCGGCAGCGATGAGTTTTATTTCTCGGGCGACTTCGAGTTGAAATATGGCAAATATCAGCTGACAAATCCTAGCGCTGAGAAAGTCAAAGACCTGCCGGTGCAGACGGGGCGAGTTTTGCCGATTTATCCGACCCGAAAGGGCTTGAAAGCCAACGTTACGCGCAAGATTTTGGATGAACTGCGGCCGTTGATTTCGATACTGCCGGAGTTTTTGCCCCCCGAAATTATCGAGAAGTGTGATTTGAAATCGGTTTCTGAGGCTTTGACGTTGATTCATTTTCCGGACAATCTGACGGACTTCGAGAAAGCTCGCGAGCGACTGGCTTTTGACGAGATTTTCGAAATGGTTTTGGCGGCGCGGCTGAATAAACAGGAAAATATGAAATTAAAAGGTGTCAAAATTGACTTTAATCAGCCGAAAATCAAAGAGTTCGTCGACAGCCTGCCGTTCACGATGACGGGCGCGCAAAAAAGGGCGCTGTGGGAGATTTTGCAAGACCTAGCCGGCGTTTCTTCTGAAGATAGCGCGGCTATTTCGCCGATGAATCGATTGTTGCAAGGCGACGTCGGCGCCGGCAAAACCGTCGTGGCTGGCGTGGCGGCTTATCAAGCTCATTTGGGCGGATTTCAAACGGCGTTGGCCGCCCCGACGGCGATTTTGGCGGCTCAGCATGCCGCTACTTTGAGTAATTTATTAGAGCCGTACGGTGTGAAAATTGCATTGTTAACCGGCGCGGTCAAAGGCAAGAAACGCGAGATTTTATTGAAAAGCTTGAAAAATGGCGACATTGACGTGTTGGTCGGAACACATGCGTTGTTCGAAGACCCGGTAAAATTCCATAAACTAGGTTTCGTGGTGATTGACGAGCAGCATCGTTTCGGTGTCAAACAGCGCAATAAACTGTTGGCGAAAAGCGGCGCCGATGGCTCAATTATGCCGCATCTGCTAGCCATGACGGCGACGCCCATCCCGCGCTCATTGCAATTGACTCTGTTCGGCGACCTCGATATCTCTGTGCTCGACGAGTTGCCGACTGCCAGGAAGCCTATCACGACGAAAATCTGGCGCGCTTCGACGCGTGATGAATTATATGACTTCATCCGCGATGAATTAAAGCAGGGGCGCCAAAGCTATTTCGTGGCGCCACTCATTGAAGACGATCCGGTCGACAAAGAAGCGAAATCGGTGGCCGCAGTCTATAAAACCTTGACCAAAAACTTCCCCAAATGGCGCATCGGCGTCATGCACGGCAAAATGGCGGCCGATGAAAAAGACAGTGTCATGACCGAGTTTAAAGCTGGAAAAATAGACATTTTGGTCTCCACCACCGTCATCGAAGTCGGCGTCGACGTGCCAAACGCCACCATCATGTGCGTCGAAAACGCCGAGCGCTTCGGCCTCAGCCAGCTGCACCAATTGCGTGGCCGCGTCGGACGCGGCGAACATCAATCATATTGCTTCATCTTGCCGAGCGACATCGAAAAAGTTTCGCGCCGCCTACGCTACATCGAAGAAAGCACCGACGGATTTTACCTCGCGGAAAAAGACCTCGAACTGCGCGGGCCGGGCGAAATCTACGGCGTCGCCCAACACGGAGACTTAAACCTGCAAATCGCCAACCTCGCCGACACCAAGCTCATCAAAAAAGCCTCGTCAGCGGCCGATTGGTTCATTGCCCACAAATCCCTCGCCGACTTTCCAACCCTCCGCCAGCGCGTCGAGCGGTCACAGAAATTAACGACCTTGAACTAATAACTGCCCTTGACACCACGCTACCTTGGTGCTATAATAGGGCTGACTTAAACGTCCACAGTACCTGCCTGGTACGTATAACGTGTTTTCCATGTATTTAGGACGCATTAAGCGCTCTTTTACAGCACGATTAAGGATGTTTTCTAGATAGATGTTCGTTGTTTCTTTGTTTGATTATCGACAGTTATATATAAGGGTTTAACCTTATAAGATATGCTGCCGATGGTTGGCAGCGGAAAGGAAGAGAGAAAATGGCTAAGGCAGTTATTAAATCTTTGAAGAGGATTTGTGTAGGTTTTCTTGTCATTGCACTGTTTATGAGTGTGGTGAGCATGAGAGCGTACACGCAGGCCAGGACAGACGCGGGCGTGAACACTGAAGTGGACATGGTCGTAGGTTCTGCCAATTCGTTATCGCAAATTCCGCAAAGCTTTACTGAGACCTTTACGCCGCTGGAAGTGTATGCTGCGAAGAAAAAGGCGAAGAAGGTTAAACCGACTATAAAAGTGACGATGTCCGGGCGCAAAAGCTTGAGAAAAGATATTCACGGAGATGGCAAACAAACCGTATGGAAATTGCCGTTAGATACTGCGCAAAAGGTCAAAATCAATATCTCCGCTAAGAAAATCAAGGCCAAAAAAATCACCGGGAAGGTTAAGGTGACGTTGGATCTGGTGCCGAGAGAAATATCAGGTGGCGATTATGATGTTCCATATATAAAGAAATATTGGAGCAAGACTGTTAAAGTCAAAAAGGGCGTTGCCCAGTTTACTTTACCAAGAATCGCTATGACCAATAAGGAGTTGTTTGATCGACTGACAATTTCGTTTACCGGTAATAAGAAAGTAGCAGCCAAGAAGGTCATCCAATATCTGAACTATGACTACAAAGGATATAAAGGATACATAGAAGATGCTGAGAGAAAAATGCTGATGGCTGGCGACTTCAGCATGTTCAAAGATCCTAAGCTGAAGAAGTTTCTCGGCGAAATTCGTCAAGTAGTCATAACTGAAACCGCAGGTGTCACCGATCCGGCTGCAAAGCTCCAAAGATTGGTCGAGTGGGAGTGTAAACATGTGGAATACGGGAATGCTCCCAGCGAACTTTGGATGAGTTGGGATGATGATAAAAGCTTCGGATACGCTATGGCCGCTACGACTTATTACGGAAAAAAAGGAGTTTGCTTTGGCTATACTCTGTTGTTTTGGTCGATGGCAAATTTCATCGTTCCGACTATACCGGTATACACTAATAACCACGACTGGACAATTGTCGAAGTTAATGACGTGTGGTACCATGTTGATCCAACGTGGGTGGATGGCGACAGCATTGGCTATCAAAGCCCTGTCAAACATTACGGTTGGTTTTTAACTACCGATGCCGTTATGCAACAACACGACGTTAACGCGCCTTCGCATCACGCAAATTGGAAAGTAGGATTAGCGTCCAAGAACGGTCCCACCACTGGAATAGGTGCGGGACTGGAGTTCGCCAGTCAGCCATATTGGAGGACGTGCCCAGAAATTTATCCGATACTGCCAGACGAGGCTAAGGTCGGATCATGGTTTTAGCGATTACTGCTAAGATGAGAACGAAAGCCCTGTGTGCAAAACACGCGGGGCTTTATTAATTCCGGCTTGCAATATGAATATGTTTGTGCTAAACTAGTTATAATTAGAAATAATATGAGGGGGAAACTAAAGTATGAATCCTGATGGGCAAAATGAGCAAACGATCAGCGCCAACCAGACCGGAGATACAAACAACAAACCGAGTTGGTTCAACAAAAAACGTGTACTGTTAATTGCGGGAATTTGTTTCGGCGCGTTAATCGCAGTAGTTTTGGTGTTATGGTCGCTGGCAACCTATCTGCCCGGTGAGGAGCTAAAGGAAGAAATTCAGATTGGCTCAAGCACCATTACAAAACAGTCTATCTCTGAGTTGAGTGATGAGATGCAAAACTACCTGGACGAGCATCCTTACACATATTTTGGCGATTCTGAAGACGATAAACGTACGGTGCAAGAGATTGCAACGGAGAGGCTCATTCTTCACGCTGCCCTGCAATACCAGGCAAATAAATGTGGCGTCACGTTGAGCGACGATAACCTCGATCCAATTTATGATTATTCCCACAATTTCACTCTCATCAAAATGCAAAATGAGATATATCAAGATCAGCTATATGATTGTACCATCGCATATAAAGAGATTTTCTCAATGAATATCATGTTTGACTCGCCGTATTTTAATAATCTATCGGTCGCCGATGCTAACTATCAATATGGTGAGGCGAGAGATCGATTACAAAACGACATTCTGCCGTTGTTCCAACAAGGCCTATCCAAAGAAAAGATCGCTGAATCCGCTGACGTCAACAATTTAGTCGAGCGAGAATGGACAGCCGCAGAAGGACTAGCACACGCTGTTAAGCCAGTGCTTTACGCCGGGCTCACCACTTGTACTGTCAATAGTTGCTTTAACGATCAATCAGAAACGAGCACCTATAAAGGTAATCCGGGAGACTTATCATCATCTAAAGAAGAAGTCGCCAAGCTACGAAAAGTCGGCGACCATACAGGTGTCTTTGGCTCGCAAGACGGCACTTATACTATCAAACGATTAGAACATATTTCGTCTGGCGCTTATGAGGACTGGCAAGATTTCATTGATAAAATTGAAAAAGAGTTCGCTTATAATCCAGCATCTGTGGCTAAAACGACTTCGCAGGGTATTTTAGGATCGCTCAACTTGACCCCAACGGCAACTGCTCGTGCCGAAACTGATGCCGACGACACGCCTCATAACCTTAGCGTCAAATTTGTGGTACAAAACCAAAGTGGTGCTGGGATTGCTGCGAAAAAATCCAATGCCTCTATTCAAGTCGTGCGGACCGGTTGTGCTGCTGACGCCCGCACCATCAAACAAGGCAAAACTGATGCCTGGGCCATTAACTGTTGGTGTTCTAATAATATTAAAAATCTGAAATTTAATAGTGGCAAAAGCACCACCTATACAAAGTGGAAATATAGCTCCGAAAAGACGTGGACCGAGGATTTGGGCAACGGGTGGACTAGATATTGGAAAACAACTTATCAAACACGGAAAGAGACCGTCTCTGACCTTGAACTTAAAATTATTTCTGGGTCATGGACTACTGGAAGGGATGGAGTGAAACATGTTTGGTTAACAGAAAGCGGCAAAAACAGTAAAAATTACAATGCCGCTGTCCACCTAAGAACCGGGGCAAATAATGAAGACGACCTCACTACCATCACTCTCGTCCTAAAGGACAAATCAAAAGCTACTACTAAAACAAGAGATATAACGAGCTACTATGATGGTTATTGGGGTGACAATGGTTGTACCGGTATTTGCGGTCCTCCCCCAACCCCTTCAGACGAGCCAACAGAATGGGCATACCGACCAGAAGTTGAGGTCTTTGACTACAGGACCATTGGAGATAATTCCAATCACCAAGTGCTTTTCCCGAGCAATGGCAAGGGGTTTTCCTCTTACACGTCGTGGAGCCATTGGGCAGAACGAATTGACGACGAAGAGGAAGCTGCACCCGCTGTCGCCGTGGGACCTGGCACGCATGTTCCCAGTGCATATACCGTCTTGAGCCAAGGAGCATCTAGCTATTATTCTACGGATTTTAATGACTTAAACTTAGGCGGCACCGTCTGTCGCGAAACCTGGATACAAGGAACTGCTTGGAACAATCCCTATGCTTCTTGGACGTATGAGTATCCTTGCGTCAACTTGCCATACGACTATAAAGTGATGCCATACAGTCGCGTCCAGAGCACGGACACGGCAACAGAGATCGGCGAGACTGTGACTTTTGAAAACACCGCCCAGAGAGAAGGCATGACTAGGTCGCGAAACTTACCATGGAATACCAAGCTATATTACGAACGCAACGGAGTCAAATATGATATACCAAGTTCATATGCAAACGGCACCCAAACTTTCGACGAT
>JAISBI010000035.1 GCA_031266275.1 Candidatus Nomurabacteria bacterium
AACAATACCCTAGGCTATAACATGAAAGTATACCTAAGAACTAATACAGCAGGTAACAATATAACAATCACCCAAAACTCTAATAACCTACCAACAGACTCTAATAACCCACTAACCATCATAGACACAGCAAGTACTACTACCAATGAGCTAAAGACTACACAATATGAAGTATGTGCAGATAATAACCTAGCCAATGGAGACTATAACATCACCATTGCTTATGTATTGCAGGATAACTTACCCATACCCATGCAAACCTTCACCTCAGCTGACTGTCAAGCCAGACCAGTATATGATGCAGCAAACCCAGACCCAGCTAGTACTATGACTATGATAGATACTAGGAATGATCAATTATATCTAGCACGAAAACTTAAAGACAACAAGTGTTGGATGATTGATAATTTGAAGTTGGAGTTAACGGATGGTATGGTGTTGACGCCAGGAGATACCGACGTTTCCACGGACACAACTGTTGATTTTGATTGGGATAGCTTCATTTACGGCAGCGCTGCTCATAGCGGTAATTTCACTACGGGAGGATACCTGACCAAAAGAGGAGGCGGCGGGCCACTACCTGACAGTCAAGATGCTTGGCGTCAAATTGATAAATCAAACGCCAATCATTGCCTCAAAAATACGGGCGCTTATAACTGGGGCAATGGCAGCAAGGCTTATAATTCTAACAGCAAAACTGGCTGCGGCTATTTCTATAATTTCTACACCGCCACTGCTGGTACGCTTCCCGAAACCGGAACAAAAACGTATTACAACGCGCCGGGCTCTATGTGTCCGTCAGGCTGGAAACTACCAACTGGAATAGTCATTGATGGTATCGACAGCGATTTCGGAACCTTGGATATTGCTTACCCACCAGGTACTGGATTTTCGCATTACGACCTCGATACTCAAGGTCTCTGGCTGTCTTCTGGCGCATGGCAAGGTACATTTGGCTCCATTAATTTTGGCACCGAAGCAAGAGAAGGCGGTTATTGGTCGGCGTCCATTGGTGGCGGCGACAACCTAGATCAAGCCCGTCAATTATTCATTGATTCAGGCTATAATAACGCAGTGGTCCTTCCGGGTTTTTATTATAGCTTTAGTGCCTTTGGACGTGGTGACGGGCTTGCGGTTCGTTGTTTAGTGAGTTAGCCCACTGGTCTACTAATTAAGTCGGCGAATAACAAAGACGATTAACGAACGATGGAATATATAAAATTTTGACATAAACACTTTTTGCTGTATAATGAAACCGTGCGCAAATTATTTACTTTACCGATTCTGACGATTTTATTCGCAATTGTCTTTTATGCAATCACGATTATATTTCCAGGACCAGGGACGCAGCCAGAATTCGCTGGGCCGGCGGCGACGATTTTTTCGATCCTGCTTGGGTTTATGGTTGCTAATAGCCAATCGCGTATGAATAGCATATACGAGCGACTAAAAACTGAAAATAGTAATAACCTTATTATCTATAGATTATCGGCCGCGTTTGGCACTTCGACTCAAGATAAAATCCGCGACTTACTTGACCAATACTTAATGGACCAAATCGATTATAACATCGAAGAATTCGAGTATTCCAGCTACTCATTTGAAAAATTATACAATTATATTCTACAACTTGACCCAACCGATAATCGTCAGGATAAAGCCATTATTAAATCTTTGGACATATTGAACCTGTCCACTGTGAATCGTGGCCAGATCGAAGCGGAATCAAAGCACAGGCTGTCGCTAGGGCAATGGGCCAGCATTTTAGCATTGATGTTTGTTACGATTATTACAGTATGGACTATGTCAGACGGCGGTTGGTGGGGCGGAGCAGTTCTGACGGCCTTAGCCAGTGCAGTTGTATTGATGGTCCTCACCATGCGTGATATGAATAATCTAAAATGGGGTAATGCATCGTGGACTTGGCAACCGTTGCACAAGTTATTTAAAGATATCGGCTTGGTGCCGTATTATACGAGCGCCATCATCAATGATCACGAGGCAGATATTGCCAAAGGCGAGCTGATACGTATCGGTGTTGTCGGTCGTGATGGTAAAAAGGAAATCAAAACCATTCACTTCGGCGAATGATGCCTAGACGCTATTTCATCGCCGAGTCCCTAATCGGGTTTTTGGCAGCGTGCTCGAAATGGCCCCTGATCATCGGCAAATTGATAACTACATTGTAGGGTAGGAATTCAAATAAGTATTTGTCGTTACCTTTGACGATGGCTTCGCGGACTTTGGTAGCGCTCAGTCCGTCGAAGAGGTCATTGCGCTCGAACGTGCGGATGTGCACGAACTTCTTGATATGGTCGGCGGTGAACCATGATTCGATTTGCTCTCGGCCGTCGCTGTAATAGATGGCGAATTCTTTGGTTTGGGTCCGAGATACTACATTGAAATAGAGATATTGGCCCCAGTACCAGTTGGCGTCTTTGTTGGAGTCGTTTTCGAAACTCCAATCGGGCAAGTCATAGACTCCGACGATGCGTTCGGTGTCGCTTTTGCTCCAGCCGCTATTCAAAATAGCGTCGCGCAAGATGCTGAGCCGGAGTTCCGATGGCAGCGGGTTGCGTTTGGTGCCGTGTTTGTTGGCGCTGCCTAAAAATACATAAACTTTCTCACATTCAATTAATGCTTGAGCGATTAAAAACATGTGGGCGATGTGTAGCGGTTGCATGCGTGCCAACACCACGCCGGCTTTGTATTTATATTTCGACGGAACTTTGCGCATTAAAATTTCTTTGCCAATTACTTCCATTCGTTGCATGTAGCCAGTTATCATGATGTGCTCCTTTTCTTCAGTTTATATTTAATATTAATGGTGTCAACTAACTCGTCGATATTTGCTTTCGACACGTCTGCTCTGATGAAATCTTGCATCCTGGCATCGTAGTGGTTGGTGTCGTACGGGGATGTTGGCTGGACACTCTTTGGTATATTGACGGTCATAAATAATCCGCCTCGCATATTGGAAAATGATATATTGTCAAATTCATTCGATAATTTTTCTTTGATGAGACGGGCATTTTTTTGATACTGCGCCTTTTTCATCGCTATGTCCTCGACGATGTTGTATTTTTCTAAATATAAATTGACAAATTTTTGAATAAATAATGAAGTGTTCATGTCGTTCAATAATTTATACTCGTATAAGCGTTCGATGATTGCGTTGTCTGCGAGAATATATCCGACGCTGAGCGAGGGACAAATTAGTTTGGAAAATGTGCCGAGGTAGATGATGTTTTTCCCTTCGTTCAGTTCATAAAGAGTTTTGAAATCATCATCAGTATAATTAAGCTCAGAGCAGGGGTCATCTTCGATGACGGTGACGCCATACTCATTGATGATTTTCAAAAAATCTTTTCGCTGGGTATTGTCCCAGCTGATGCCGGTCGGGTTGTGAAAGGTAGGGACGACGTAAATGAATTTCGGATGGCTTGAAGATATTTTTTCTCTCAATTCGTTCAAATTAATGCCGTCGTCGTTTATTTCTACCGTCAATACCTCGACTCCTATTTCTTTAAAAACTGCAATCGCTCCGAAAAAGGTCGGCTCTTCCGACGCGATGGTGTCGCCTTGATTCGACAACACTCTCGACAATAAATAAATCGATTGCTGAGAGCCGGAAGTAATCAATATGTTATTTTCATTGACTTTCGAGTTCAATTTTTTATCTAAGTATTTAGCAATATTAACCCGTAATTCTTTCAATCCTTTTGGCGTTGCGTAATTATAAATATCTGAATCAGTGTCGACTAATTCTCGCAGGCACTGTTTAATTTTTTCTTCCTGAATCATTTAACGCTTTCTACATTTATAAATTAATGTGCTGCCGTCTCGTACAATTTCTATATTAAAGTATGGTTCGAGCAGATTTCTAACGGTATCTTCGTCTATCCAATCGAAGACCGTGTAATGCGGCTCGTAACCTTCTCTAATTTGCACGTGATGAACCTTGTTGTCGACTAAATATGAGATTTCGAGATAGCTTACGCCATCGATTTCGTATTGTTTGAACATCGGTTTCTCAGTTGGCTTGTTGGCAAAAGTGTTGAAGATAAATAAACCGCCTTTTGCAAAAATCTCGCTAAATAATTCGATATCAATATCCAGCAGCCAATAGTTAACGGCCTGTTGGCAAAAAACTTTGTCATATTTCAGCTTAGTCTTTTCGATAAAATCCTGAACGGGAGTATTGTATACCGTTACGCCTAAGTCGGCTAAATCCTTCGGTGTCATGTCTGGTTCTTGGTCCAAATATGATACGTCACGGGTGATTTCGGCCAGTTTTTTTGTCAATCTACCGTTGCCGCCACAAATATCGAGCACTTTATCGTTTTTAGAAACTTCGGCCAAGTCGATTAGTTCTTGCACATCTCTTTTGAAGTATCTTTTGTAAAGTTCTTCATAAATTTCATGCTTCGGATATTTGTCTTTCATGACTTATTGCTCCTGATTATATTACCATCGCTATCAAAAAGCAAAAATAAACCATGATGAGATATATTGAAAGATTCTTTTATATCTCTCATCGAGTCTTTAGTCGTGCCCGGAAAAGCGTAAGGTAGAAAAGGCAGCCCGTCATCGAACTGATGGTTTATATGTACAATGGTTTTAGTGTTGTCATTTTTCAATAGGTTATATAATAGAGGAGCGTTCAGAGTGGCTTTTTTACTATCGACGAATAAGATATTTTTATCGTAGTCAACACTTGTCACGACCGTGAACTCGTCAAAGTTTTCTTTGCCACGAATAGTAGTGATGAAGTTGCCGTCGGTGGTTTTGACTGCTATGCTACCGAATAAGTACTTGTCGCCATATTGTTTCATCATCCTGTCTTGGTACTTGTTTAAATACTCGAAATATAGGTCGAGATCTCGCTTCAGGTACTTTCCGTCTTTGACAAAAACCGTCTTGAAATAAACATCATCGTCCGCTTCCTTTATAAAATTTTCCACGTCGTCTACTTTGAAAAAGCTTTTTTCTTTGGTTAATATGTAGTTTTCGTCGTTCACTTTCATCACGGCAAAAGACGCTTTGCTCTTCAGTAAGTTAATATATGCTTGGTCAATCGTCGCTTCTTCCGTGTCGTTTAGCGATAAGTCTAAATGTTCAATCATTTTCGAATAATCTTTCCGCTAATTTCTCAGCTATATCTTCTTTTCCATTAGCGATGACTTTGTCGCCATGCCCATCAATGATAAATGCTTTATGGTTGCCGCTTCTAATATTTGCTAGGTCATTTGCCACGACTAAGTTGCACCGATTTTTCTGCAAAAGCTTCGTGGCGACTTCAATGAGTTCGTTGTCAGTCGTGCCGTCTAGCAGCTTAAATCCGACTAGGAACGTCTGAGGGCTCAAATCTTTGACCAAGGCAATTATTTTAGGCGTGGGCTTCAACATTATCAAGAGGTTATCTTCATAAGACGATATTTTGGTGCCACCGACGACGTTTTTGTTATTTTTGATAACTTCTGCTAAATTAGGGTTATCGGATGTTTGAATAGTTTCGGCTAGAAGTGAAGCAGTACTGACGTAGCTCACCATGTAATCGGAAACCGCCATGCTGTGAATGAAGTAGTCAATAGTTTCACTGGTCAATAGCTTTTTCACTTCACGCTCCAAATCTAGCGTCCCAGTAATTTCGACGATTTTAACTTTCTCATTTTTTGGTCGAAGCGAGTCTTTGGCGCAAATGTAATAGAGCGTGTCTAGTTCTTTTCGGTGCTTATCTAATATCGCATTAGCGATAGTCATGCCTAGCTTGCCTGAGCTGCTATTGGTAATCTTCCTGACGTTATCTATTCTCTCGCTGGTGCCGCCAGCGGTAATGACGATTTTCATATGGTTGGTATTATAACAGGGATTTTTTTGATGTCAATGGTCTTTGAGGTGAAGTTTATTATTGCGCGGACGGATTATTGGAGATTTCTTCGGTTGCAGGCTCAGTGTTTTCGGTCGGTGTTGCAGGTTCCGATTTAGGCATCGGCTCGGCTGTTGGTTCAGATATCGGTTCTGTTGTCGGTGGTGTTTCAGACTCTGGCGCCGGTGTCGTTAGTGTTTCAGTATTGGCGCCGGTAGTATCATTTGGAGCTTGAGGGGCGCTAGGCGTCGAGTCTTCTGGCGCTGGTTGACTGGTGGCGACTGGTTGGGCAGGATTTGCGGTTTGGACGGGCTCTGCGGTTCCGGTTGTTGAGCCGGTCGTTCCTGCGGCTCCAGCTACTGTTGGGCCAGTTGCTCCGACTGGATTGGCGAAGACGGTTTGGTTGGCCGCTACGCCCAAGCCGTTCACGCTGATTTCGCCTGTCGGCGCGGTCTGCGACAAGGTCGTGGATTTCAAAGCCATGATGATGTACCAAATGATTGGCAGGAAGATGTACAGTACGACAAAGGCGCCACCTTTGTTGAATTTGAGGCCGATATTATAGGCTGCGATGATGGTGAAAATCACGCCGGCAACCGGCACGAACTGCCACCAACCATGCTGACCGCCCAGTTCCAGAAATGTCCAAGTATTGACGAATGGCACCCAAGCTTTCCAGCCCGCGACGTCGAATTTTTTGAATAGTTTCATCATTAAGACGGCGGTGATTATGTATATGCCAACGACGATTAATATTATAGCTAAAAGGCTGCCGCCTAATATGGCAAGCACCGTGTCATTAAGCTCATCGCATGGCACTAGCTGGCCGTTCACTGTGCAGGTGGCGCTATAACTGCTGGAAGTTGTTCTCGGCAGACCACTGGAATCTGCAGCCACCAAACTAAGTGCCGTTAATAATTTATCTGAGATCATTTTTCCTCCTTAAAATATTGTTCTACGGATATATTCTAGCAAAGAGTTTATGCTTTTGTCAAATCACTATTCCACCGTCACGCTCTTGGCGAGGTTGCGCGGTTGGTCGACGTCGTTGCCGCGTGCGACGGCTATGTGGTAGGCGAATAGTTGTTGGACGACGTTGAGCAGGATTGGCGTCAGGACTTTCAGTTTGGTCGGCACTTTGATGACGGTTTCAGCGGCTAGTTTTTTGGAAGAGTTGGTGATGGCGATGATGTGGCCACTTCTGGCTTCGACTTCTTGGAGGTTGGAGACCATTTTTTCTAATAATTCATCGTCTGGGATGACGAAGACTTCGAAGAATCTATCGTCGACGAGGGCGATGGGGCCGTGTTTGAGTTCGCCGGCCGGATAGCCGTTGGCGTCGACGTAGGAAATTTCTTTGAGCTTCAGGGCGCCCTCCAGTGCTACTGGATAGGCGGTGCCGCGCCCCAGATAGATGGCGTGGTCGAAAGAACTGTATTTTTTGGCAATGGCGGCGATGGCCTTGCTCTGATTTTTAATCAATTTGCCGATTTCACTGGGCAGGATTGATAATTCTTGGATGAATGGCCGGACGTCGCGCGGGTTGATGCTGCGGCTTTGGGCCAGCATGATACCGAACATCAGCATGGCGGAGGTTTGTGAAGTGAAAGCTTTGGTCGAGGCGACGGAAATTTCCGGTCCGGCGTGAATATAGACGCCGCCGTCGGCTTCGCGGGCGATGGTTGAGCCGACTGAGTTGATGATGCCGAGACATTTGACGCCGCGACTTTGGATTTCGCGCATGCAGGCTAGTGTGTCGGCGGTTTCGCCACTTTGCGAGACGATGAGCGCCACCGAATCGTGCGGGATATAGGATGATTTATAGCGGAATTCGCTGGCGATGACGACGTTGACTGTGACATCTTCGACTAATTGTTCGATGTAATAACTGGCTAGCAGACCGGCATAATAGGCGGTGCCGCAGCCGACGATGGTGATATGTTTGATGCCGCGCAGTTGGCTTGGCGTCATATTGATGCCGCCCAGCACCACGCGTTCGTTTCGCACATCGACGCGGCCGCGCAGGGTCTCGGCCAGCGTCTTCGGCTGTTCGGAAATTTCTTTGAGCAGGAAATGGGCGTAGCCTTGTTTTTGAATTTGGGCGAGGTCGGCTTCGATTTTTTCTATTTCGGCGTCGACTGGCTCATTTTGCAAGTTGCGCAGGGCGATGCCGTCGCGCGTGATAGCGGCGATTTCGCCGTCGTTGAGATAAATGGCGCGATCGGTGTAGCCGAGCAGGGCCGAAGCGTCTGAAGCAACTAAAGTTTCGTCTTTGCCGACGCCGATGATGAGCGGGCTGCCGTTGCGGGCCACGACGATTTTCTCTGGATTATCGGTGGCGACTACGGCGATGCCATAAGTGCCGTCGACTAGTTGCAGAGCTTTGATGACGGCCTCAGTCAAATCGTCTTTATAAAACGAATCAATCAGCGCCGCCAACACTTCAGAATCGGTCTCGCTGGCGAATTTATGATTTTTCAAGCGTGATTTGAGCTCTTTGTAATTCTCAATGATGCCATTATGCACCATGTAAATCCGGCCAGCGCGGTGCGGATGAGCGTTTTTGACCGACGGTTCGCCGTGCGTCGCCCAGCGAGTGTGGCCGATGCCGACGCTGTCTGACGTGGCGCTTGATTTGACCAATTTATTCAAGTCGGCAACTTTGCCTTTGGCGCGAAGTAAGGTCGCTCGGCCGTTAAAAGTCACGATGCCGGCCGAATCGTAGCCACGATACTCCAGCCGCGCCAGCCCGCTGGTCAAAACACTCTGCGCCCTACCTTTACCAATATATCCGACGATACCACACATATTCCTCCTTAATCCATAGTTTTATTGTCTAACAGAGCACCGGCGTTTGACTCGTCTTGCCAACCAATTTCCGAAAAACTCTGCAGAATTTCTAATAGTTTTTTTCTGACGTCATTATAAATCTCGACGCTTTTGCCCTCAAATTTTACTGCAATATAAGGGCCATTTTGACTGGCGCGTACGATGGCCATTCGGTCTGGCAGATCCATGCGAATACCGTCAACTGTGGTGAATTTTGCCTCAGGCCAAGTTTGGCGGAAAGCGGCAGCAATCTGTTTGTCAATAAATTGAAATTTAATTTCATCAGCCAGCTCAAGTTTGATTTGCGGACTGCTAACATAAAGAGGTAGCTCTTTGGCTACTTCACCGACTGATTTTCCGACGGTTTCCAAGTAATCTAGCAGACGCAGCGAAGCATTAGCTCCGTCGTCATAACCATAAAAATTATCATAAAAGAAGATATGTCCCGATAACTCGCCGCCAAACGCCGCATGATCTTCTATCATTTTGGCCTTAATAAATGAGTGGCCAGTCTTCCACATAACAGGTTTGCCGCCGTCGGATTCGATGGATTCAGTCACGGCTCTAGAGCAGAGCGTGTTATAGACGATCTCAGCATTTGGCTGGGTCGCCAAAATGCCTTTGGCAAAGATAGCCAATATGACGTCCATCCATAACGGCTGGCCGTTTTCATCAACTACTGACATACGGTCGCCGTCGCTATCATAAGCAAAACCAATGTCAGCGCCACTTTTGCGCACACCTTCGCCCAGCCGCTCCAAGACATTAACTTCAGTCGGGTCGGGTGTGCCTAGCGGAAAATTGCCATCGGGCACGCAGTTTTGTTCAATGACCTCGCAGCCTGCAGCTCGCAAAACCTTTGGATAAAAAACTCCTGAGCCACTAGTGCAGCCATCTACCACTACGCGCCACTTTTTTTTCAGATTGAAGCGCTTGATGATGTCATTTTTATATGACTCAAAAACCGCTAGGCTCGCATTAGTGCCTTTGTGTTTTGGCGCAACGAAGTTGCCGCTTTCGCACAGTTTCCGAAGATCCTGAATTTCTTCTGTCGTCATAGACTCTGAGTATCCAGTGCTGATTTTTAGCCCGTTAAACTCTTTGGGGTTATGCGATGCTGTAATCATGACAGCAGCTTTGTTTTTACAATCATAAACCGAATAGTAAGTCATTTGCGTCAGACATAAACCCATGTCAAGCGTGTTGATTCCGCCATCGTTTAACCCAGCGATAATGGCTGTCGTGTAATCGTCGCTAGACAAACGGCAATCGCGGCCAACTTGGCATTGGTCTATTTTGCGTCGCGCCAAACGGGTCGCTAAGGCTCGACCAAATGTATAATAAACGTCCGGCGAAAGATCCTCTCCGGCGACGCCGCGAATGTCATAGCCACGAAAGATTAAAGGATTAATATTTTTGATGGTTTTATAATTCATCTCCCTCCTTCATTTTAGTAATTCCTACTATAACATATTGCGCGCCCAATCATCAACTGGACCGGCGCCCATGATGATGACGAGCTCGCCGGCGGCAATGTGCGATTGGATGAAATTGGATAGCTCTTCGTTCATTTCGGCTGGTTCGGCGAGGTCTTTGTCGGCCAGTTTGGCGATGAGATTTTTGGGCGTTAGGACTGGGCGGCCGTCTTCGCGGGCCAGATAGGTCGGCAGCCAATAGATTTTTTTGACGCCTGCAAAAGCGTCTTTGTAGCCGTCTCGCACTTCGTATTGGCGGATATTTTGGTGCGGCTGATAGACCACGACGACGTTTGGATTTAGCTCGCGCGCCATGTCGATGGTGGCTTTGATTTCGGACGGATGGTGGGCGTAGTCGCTGTATAGATTAGGCGCTAATTTTTCGAAGCGCCGGCCGGCGCCGGCGAAGCTAGACAAAACTTGGTGAAGTTTTGTAACAGGGTAATTATCGATGGTTGATAAAGTTTGGGCGACGAGATAAGCGTTGTTGCGATTGGTTTGGCCTGGCAAATCTATTTCGGCGCGCGTGGCTTGGTGCTCGAAAACTTCCGTGTCGGCATTCGCCAGAGGCTGCAGGAATTGATGGTCGCGCTCAAACATGATGTTGAATTTACTTTGATTGATAAAATCGCGAAAAGCTTGTTTGTAATCGTCGACAGTCGGGAAGATGTCCGGATGGTCGTATTCGATGGAGGGGAAGACTGCGATGTCTGGATAGAAATTCAAGAAGTTGCGGTCGTATTCGTCGGCTTCATAAATGAAATATTTGCTTCTCGGGTCGAATTTCGCCGATGGTCCGAACGGTAGCGTCGAGCCGACGGAATAGGAAATCGGCAGGCCCAATTTTCCAGCCGCCCAAATGAACATGCCGGTGGTGGTGGTTTTGCCGTGCGTGCCGGCGATGGCGATGAGAGATAAATTGTGGTTTCGAATAAACTCCGACAAAAACTCACCGCGCTTGGACACGCGGATGCCGTGCTCGCGGGCGAATTTTAACTCTGGGTGGTCATCCGACAGGGCTGAAGTATAAATAAACCAATCGATTGGGTTGGTCAGGTGCTCGGCCGCGATGGATTCTTCGGTTTGTTCATAAACGATGTCAATCCCTCTATCTGCTAGTTCGCGCGTCATAGAATTTTCTCGGCCGTCCGACCCAGAAACCGAATAACCGGCGTCCAAAGCTAATTCCGCCAGAGGCCCCATGCCAGTGCCGCCAATTCCTGAAATATAAATATGCATAAAATAATTCTAGCAAAATATTGCGAAAAAGCCAATTATTTAGTATAATATGTCAGCAGTAGGCATGGTCCCATCGTCTAGTGGTTAGGACATCAGGTTTTCATCCTGACAACAGGAGTTCGATTCTCCTTGGGATCACCAAACCTATACAAAATGTAGAAATTATAAGGATTGTGCTACAATCAGAACATAAACAACATTATCAAGCAATAGGAGGGACCCCCACATGAAAACCAAACCAACTAACACAGCGCGCCGAGAGAGAGAGAGAGAGAGAGAGTAAAACCCGCCGCTAAACTTAACCACCAACTAAACATCAACTACCGCACT
>JAISBI010000033.1 GCA_031266275.1 Candidatus Nomurabacteria bacterium
TTGTTTAGTTAGGAGGCGTTTCTTTTCTTCTTCATCGCCGAAGGTGAAGGCGGGGTGGGTGGACCAGGTGGTGGAGTCGTTAAGGCCAGCACCTGAGACTCCTTCTTGGCCTGGGGTGGCTACTGTGGGGTAGGTTCTAGCAGTGCTGCCACTGGTGTTGCAGTCGTCGCTAGTGTCGGCTGTTGTGGCATAGCCGGAGTAGTCTTTGTTGATGGCTCCATTGCCAGTTACGGCATTACCGGTGCCGCGGGTTGAGCAAGTGAGGACTGGGTACTTTTTTAGGGTGTTGGCGTTTTCGAATTTGATGTTATAGCCAGCCTCTACGCTATGCAATTGAGTGATACGGACATAGCCATTGCCAGAGTGGCCGGTTTCAGTTCCGCCAGCTGGAGCCGGAAAAGAAGTGTTACCGTCGCCAGCTATGGTTTGGGCATTAGTTAGACTAGAGCTAACATAACCAGATCCACCGCCACCACTGGAATTGCTACTGCTCATACATTGATCTCCATCCTTATATTGTGCTCCAATGCCAGAGTAACCACCATACCAACCGCCGCCGCCGCCAACGCCCCATTCAAAATATGTAGAATTCTCATATTCGTAATTATTACTTCCGCCCGAGCCAAATGCCGCGCCACTAGCTTGCGTTCCGCCGGAGCCGCCACCGCTAAGCCCTCCGCCATAGCCGCCGTCTACACCGCAAGCCGCTGCGCCTCCACCACCGGCGACAATAATGCGGTTAGTGAAAACAGATCCACCGATCCTGATGTCGGTACCACCGCCACCGGTTACACCATAACCACCAGTGCCACCGCCATTGTAACCACCAGAGCCGCCAGTATAGATGTTTAATGTTTGACCTGCACTCAAAGCTATCGTGCCGACTGAATAACCGCCTCGTCCGCCACTGGCGCCAATATCATTTGCTCCTTGCGCACCCCAAACTTCTAGCTTATACGTTCCGGCTTGCTGCACTGTAAAAGTCTGCATCGAGCTTTTATAGCCAAAATCATTAATGGCGCTAGATATGGGCTGCGTGGACTGTGTTTGTATCGGTTCATCTACGGCGTCATTCCTTTGCACTTCATAGGCATAGCGTGGTACATAAACCCAGTAGGCTAATATATCTTCTTCCATGATAGCGGTACCTATTGGATCACTTTGGTAGGCTGAGAGAGTAGAAGAAGAGACGGAGACGGCGTTGCACCATTTTTGTTCATCGTAGTTGCACCATTCGGTACTGGCTACATCACTGCCTTCGGTACCAGTGGCGCCATAGACTATGGGAATGAGGTTGGGGTCGAGGTCGACTATAATGTTATCGCTTCTGGTAGTAGCAATACTAGATGAATTATACAGGACTTTGCTAGAATCCGCTTTGTACCAGTTGGAGGAGGTGGTGCCCTTGCCTTTGGTGCTAGTGAGGATGAGGGGGATGGATATAAGAGTGAGCAAAATAATGCCGGCTATGACGAGGATTGTTTTGGGATGGAGTATATGGTTAGGCTTAGGCGCACTGAGCTCAACTTCGTGTTCTGGTGATAGTTTGTTGGTTATGGCGGATTGGGTTTTGGTTTTTTGGTAGGCATAGCCGGATTTGATGCCTTGAGTGAAAGTTTGAGCTATGGGGGTGTTGACGGGGTTGCTATCTTTTAATACCCCCCCCCCCCCAGAGGGTTTTGATAGTGAGATTTATAATTATTCATGACCTGCATTTTAGCATAATGATTTCGAAAATGCAAATCCCGCGCCAAATATGATACAATATGAAACGTAATTAACTCACAAGGAGGAAAGATGGATAAAAAAATTTGGATTTTCATTGGGCTGGTCATCGTGGTTTTGGTCGGCGTGATATTTTTGAACAAAGGCAAAGCCGAGCCGAATACTATTTCGGCCGAGCAAATTGAATTATTCGATGCGGGTCACATAATCGATGCTGAGAGCTTGCCAGCCGGTTTCGACAATAGCGGCGCCACGCCATCCACTACGGCCGACAATGTTTATGACAATTGGAGCGGCAATCGCAATGCCAAAGTCACGCTCATCGAGCTAGGCGACTTCGCCTGCTCGCACTGCGCCCAATACAATCCGATACTGGAAGTAGCGCGCGAAAAATACCAAGACGACATCGCGTTCATCTTCCGCTACTACGTACTCGGTAATCAAGGCGCTAACGGCCCAGCTGCCGCCGTCGCGGTCGAAGCGGCCGCCCGCCAAGACAAATTCTGGGAAATGCACAACGCCGTGTTCGAAAACCAAGACGCGTGGTTCTACTCCAGCGCCAGCGACCGCAAAGGCATTTTTCAAATCTACGCCGAACAAGTCGGCCTCGACGTCGACAAATGGAGCAAAGATTACGACGCTTACCAAACCAACGGCATAAACACCAAAATCAACTTCCAAAAAGCCCTGTCGTCAGCCAACTTCGACATTCAAGGTACGCCGACCCTCATCATCAACGGCCATCAATTAGATTCGAACAACGAAGAAGAGGTCTGGACGACGCAGGAAAAACTGAACGCTTTGATTGAGAAGTATATTGCTGAGAGTGAATAAATATTACTGAGCACCTCCCGTCCGACACTATTTTTATACGCGCTCAATGACTAGCCAATAAATTGATTTCATCAATCATTTCGATTCGTACTGACATCAATTTTAAAAGCTACTTCCGTAAAAACATCTTGCTCGTCGCAGACCGGAAATGACGACTCGCAAGTTAAGTTCGTTGGCGACAATGTGATATGTAAGGGACTAATTTCTATACTTCTTGATGTTAACGTTAACAGCTCTTCATCTGTAAACTCGATTGTGTCACCGCCATAATAAGTCATTATCGGTATTCTCACGACGGACGAATTAGCTTGGTTGTTGGGGTTGGTTTTTCGCAACACAATCGCATTTTGATGTATGTCTATGAACGGGTCTTGATTTATGCGGAAATATTCTTGTTTAAAACCGCCTCCTTTTTCTTCCTGACCAATTACCACATCAGCCGATATTTCAACTTGTCGAACAGCGGACTTCTTTGATTCTATTTTTATATCACAATCTGTTGTCACTGTATCATAATAATCATCAAAGAAATGCTTAGCTGTATTACACGATTTAGTGGTAATGATATACTCAATCCCATCATACTGAACTTTTAACGATGAATTAGGTTTTATTTGATAGTCACGCCCATAATTAGATGCCGATTGGTCTCTCGCAAGCAAAGTGGGGTATGGTATACCAAACGAGTAATCATTGAGATAAACCTTTTCGCCAGAGTCAAACATTACCACAGTTTTGCCAGCCGTAAGGTTGATTTCTTGCGTGCCAACCCCAGACACAGCAATGACTTCTTTCGACTTAGCTATTTGAGACGTATCCAACTTACTAGTTTCGTCAGTACTTGTGTCGTCAGCGTTCATTCGCACAAGAAAATAAACACCAATAATTACTGCTACGAGCACCACTAGGCTGCTGAGACATGGCAGCAAGTATCGTTTTCTCTTCGAGTTGGTTTTTTGTTCTTGTGCGTTATCCGATGGAACATTATTTGACGGATTTGATTGGCTGAAATTATTAAATTCATTTGAAGAGTTATCGTTATCCATTCCTGTCCTTTAATCCTTTAATTAAACCCTCTAAAAAACCTTCTTAATCTTAGCAATCACATAAGCCACCAAAACAATCAGAAATGTGCCGCCGATGACGGCGAAATAGGCCCATGTTTCTCTCTGAATCGGCAGGCCGATATTCATGCCGTACATGCCGAAAATCACATTGGGCAGAGCGATTAGCAGCGTCACCATGGTCAAAGTTTTCATCGTCCCGTTCAGCGAATTATTGGAAATCGTCGAATAAGCTTCGCGCACCGACACGATGCGACGCAGGTCGGCGTTGCAAGTGTTGATTGACTGTTCGATGGCCAGCGACACATCTTCGGCTTTGCGAGCATGCGCTTGGTTCAAAATAGTGTCTTCGCTGTCGACCAAACGCTTCAAAATCGGCGGAATTGGCGCCAGAGACGTCAAAATATTCGACAAATCGTCCTCAATCGACACGAAGTCCACGAAATCGTCGCGCTCCAGACGATGCGCGCGGAGGTGTTCCGTCGCCTGTTTGATACGGTGGCTGATTTGTTTGAGATTAATCGTATAATCTTCGACGACGTGCCGGAGGAAATATAGAACAAACTCGTTCGAATCGCTGGTATCGAGATGCGAATGGTCTTTCAGCATATC
>JAISBI010000032.1 GCA_031266275.1 Candidatus Nomurabacteria bacterium
CTTAACCACCAACTAAACATCAACTACCGCACTGGTCTAATTGTCGCAATCACCATGATTGTGATTTCTTTTAGTATTGGTTTTGGCGTTAGTAGTTCGGTTAGTGCTGATAGTAGTTCGCCGAGTGGGACTAGTATACCAGTCAAGAAAGGTGGAACGGGAGCGGTTGATAAAACTAATGCCCTGAAGAACCTATTGCCTGATTTGGCGGGGAATGACGGGAAAGCTTTGGGACTGGTTAGCGGCGAACCAACTTGGATGAACGGCCTTGCTTTGCCAAACTATTCAGCAGCGGACGGTGGCAAAGTTTTAGAGGTTGACAGCGGCGGGGCGCTAACTTGGACGACACCACCAACTACGACTTATTCTACGACCGAGCAATTGACGGGCGAGATTTGGATTGACGGCAAGCCGATTTATCAGCGAGTGTTTACGGGGACGATTTCAGCCGCTGCCGGCAACACCATCACTTCATTATTGCCCGACGGCACTGTCAGCACGCTCGTTTCCGACCAAGTGCGAGCAGATCTCGGCGATGGCTGGGTGACTACCGGCAATAACTCCAGCGGGTCAAACTTCGGCTGTGAAATTTGGTGGGATAAATCGACCGTAAGCCCGCCGGCTGGTCGCGGTCTTGGCAGCGTTGAAATGAGAGCGTGGTCGACAGCAATAAAAACCAATGCTTCGTATTATGTGGTGTTGGAGTATACGAAACTTTAGGTTTCACAGATGGCCGTCATTTGCGGTAAGATAAAGACTTACCGGTAACTATAAACCAAAGAGAGATTGCGGCTCACCCCTTCGGGGCAAGCGACAATCTCATTACCTCAATTTTACCACAGGCTACCGTAAAAACAAGTTTTTTACCTGATTTCGTAATCAAGAGAGCACAGAGATATCCGCATATTGCGACTAAAACCGTAGTATGTCTAGCCTGACATTTTGGTTTTAACCTGTTTCGTGGTAGAATAGTCTTGTGCAGTTTTACATAATTGCGCTATGTGCCCGTAGCTCAGCTGCTGCGTGAAACGCAAGTCATGAAGCGCAATTGCGCTCTTGTGACAGGCATGAACGGCACGTTAAATGTTAAAATTTGGGTTGTGTGCCCGTAGCTCAGCTGGATAGAGCGCAAGCTTGCGGAGCTTGAGGTCGTACGTTCGAATCGTATCGGGCACGCCAGAATTTATGAAAAACTGTCGCTGTGACAGTTTTTTATTCGGACAAAAACCACCACTTGACTTTTATAATTATCTTTGATATACTTATTTATAGATAAACGAAAGTTTGTCTGTCAAGAGAAATAGCCGGCGGGTTGCCATCGTGCACCACTATAGCGGGCTTTTTCTTTTGGCTTTAAGTATCTTTGAATTTTTTCAAGGGGTAACAGGACATAAAGAGCCGATTTTGGTTATTGTCGCGCTTTATTTGGACGGCAAACTTTTTTCCGGACCTTGTCATACCTTGAAATTTGTAATATTCGCCTTTGCGACCATTGTGCTTGTCTGAGAAAAGCGGTTTGGTATTTGAATTGATGATTAAGTCAAAGGCGCATTTTATGAACACGATACGTTGCCGGCGAGTTTTCTCTGATTTTTGATTTAGGTGTTTCCAGAACATAGACAAGAAAACTTTCTGACCGCCAAAATATTTTGAGCGAACGTAGGGTTGCCGGCGCTTGTTTTTGTTGACGTATTTGTTGAAAATAATCCTAGCTTCAAAATAGACTTCTTTATCGTTTGAGCCACGAATTTCGTCGAATTTTGATTGATAGTAGTTTATTTTAGAATTCATGCAGATATTGTAACATAGAATCGAGTAAAAGGCTACAAAAATACCTGCTGGCCGATGACGTCTATATATGTTTATTTGGTGATGGTTTTAAACTTATATAAAATATAGTACAATGTGGTCATGGATATTGAACGGTGGGAAAACGACAGCAAAGTGCGCAAGCATCTCAAGCGGTTGTTGCGGCACGCTGGTTTTTATGTGACTTGGACGTGCGCGATTGTTTTGATGTTTTGTCTGGTGGCGACGGCTTGGGCGCTCAGGGCTAACAACCTCAATATGTTACAGTTGCGCGAAGCGGTCATCGCGGCCGATGAAGGCAGTTCAACGGCAGAGTTGGAAAATTCTGTCGCTGCGCTGCAAAGTTACATCGGCCATCACATGAACACTTCGATGGGGACAATCGGCATCGTTTTACAGCATACTTACGACCGCGACGTCCAAGCGGCTGTCCAGAGAGCTGTGCAGGCCCAGCAATATGACATCCCGCCGGAAATCTATGCCCAATATGATGCTGCTTGTGCGCCTCAGTTGGCCGCTGGACAGTGGCATTATACGAATTGCATCAGTTCGCATATTGATTATGCTGGCAAGAATTTTGACTTTTCCACACCGAATTTGCCGCCGCCAGAGCTGTATTATGTAAATTTTACACCGCCGCACTTGTCGCTGGATTTGGCTGGCCTGTTCGTCATAGTCGATTTTCTACTCCTGTTATTCATCATTGGCCGCACCTTGTTTAATCTGATACTGCGCGCCGTCATAAAATTAAAATCCAGTCGCGCTGACGAAAGATATTGACAGAGAAATCTTTTTGGTGTAACCTGTAAACACAGAATAAGCTAAGTAAAGGAGGAATAATGGCTTATAAACATACTAATTCAAAGGGCAAAACCTACACTCTATATTATAAAGACGTTATCTTGCGTGGTGGCAAAGAGCAACGGATTTATTTCTTTGCTGTCGATAGTGATAAGGGCACGCCAACCGATTTGCCAGAGGGCAAAACTGTGGCAGAAAACAAGCGAAACGGCTTCTTGGTCATCAAGAATAAATAATTTCATTTGTTGCGAGAAACAGTCCTCAATTGCGAGGACTGTTTTGGTATTGTGTGTTATAATACGATTATGGTTGAATATATCTCAAAAATACCCGAACGACCGGCGCTGGTTTCACGCGACGCGCATCGGAAAGCTTGGATTTCGGTGACGGCGCCGGAAAAGTCGGAGCTGGCGATTTTGGCCAAGAAATATGATTTGGATGCTGATACTTTGTTCGATATTTTTGACGATGACGAGGTGACGCGGTTGGAACACCTCGACGGGCATGATTATATTTTCGCGCGCTTCGCTGTCAAGACGGGCGATTACAGCGTAGCGACGCGGCCGATATTGTTGATTGCCAGCCCGAATTTGACTATGACGGTGGCGCCGGAAAAGCCGCATATTTATGATGATATGCTGA
>JAISBI010000030.1 GCA_031266275.1 Candidatus Nomurabacteria bacterium
AGGACATCTCTGGTAACAGAATGTCTGAAGGGCTCGTAGCGAAAGGTAGTCCTTTTTAGTGGTTTTACGAACCACACGGTGCTTTCGAACTATGAAATGTGTACCATAGTGAAGTTAGCAAATATGCCGTAAAGGAATGTCTGAAACAGTCTTTTATATGACCCAGGGAGATCCTAGTGTTGAGATGTAATCATGTATATAAAAGTATGACTTTTATATACTATACGCTAGGAAGTCAGCAGAGTCCATAGTAGTTATGATATAATTATCATGATGAAGGGACGAACTTTATGTTGAATGCACACTATATCGTTGGTTTCGTCGATGGCGAGGGTTGTTTTTCGATAACTCTCAATAAAAACGGAACTCGGTTGCCGGAGGCTCGATTGATTTTTGAGATTGAGCTTCGGGAAGACGATTTACCGATTTTGGAAAAAATCAGAGAAAGGTTGGACTGCGGTAATATTTACCACCTTGACTACGCGCGTTACGCCAAATGGCGTCCGCATGTCAAGTACAAAGTCAGCAATTTCAAAGATATTTCCGAAAAGATAATTCCGTTTTTCAAAAAGTATCCGCCTCGAGCGAAAAAATCCGAAAGTTTTGCTAAGTTCTGCCAAGCGGCAGAAATTATCAAAAGCAAGGAACATTTGACGCCAGAGGGTATAGTGAAAATTCGCAACCTTAAAACATAAAGACTCGCTTGGTGCGTTAGACGCGCATGCCAAGTGGGGTGCAACACAGATTACGTGATTGCAATCACCGCCCGTCAAGCCATGAAAGTCAGGAGCACCCGACGTCCGAATTTATTTCGGCCTAAGGTGAGCTTGGTGATTGGGGTTAAGTCGTAACAAGGTATCCGTACCGGAAGGTGCGGATGGATTACCTCCTTTCTAGGGAGAAATAAGCATGCTACGAATCCAAGCATTCGATCTGCTCATGCAGAGCGAATGTTGCGCTCGCTTCGCGAGCACAAGATTCGTATCATAGCTACGGTTGATCTAGTGATAATTAATACGAATTCGAATTATCACATAAATAGCAGAATTCACTTTGGAAAAGACTGATTGAGATTGACTTGCACTGTTAAATTGAAAAACCGCCCTCCTGGGTGGTTTTTGGCGTCGGCGAATTTTTGTGATATATTATCCAGTATAAGCACGGTACTGGTCGTTGGGCGAGCGCTGCGCCTCGCACCTCGACATTTGGATAGAAGGAAGGTGAAATTATGTACGTTAAAACGATCAACGATCCGGCTAAGGTGGAAAAAGACATAAAGAAGTACGCGCGAAACTGTATCGCTACAGAAGGAGCAAACCACACGCTCTTGCAACTTCTTGTAATAGTGGGGGTATTCTCTGTTCTGTGCGGCTTTATTGGTGAATATAGGGCTCTTAGTGCTTACATTATTCTTGTAGGAATAATGGCATTCGGATTTGCTACATATGTTTTATCAGTTTTTTTACAAAAGCTAATAATACAGAAAAGATATGGCATAGTCATTGATGTTATAGTTAAAACGACGGCCGACGCCACGGTAGCTCAAAAGAGTGCGGCTGATAGTGCTAACGACGATAAAGACGCAGATGACGTAACTATAACCTACGCTTCCAAATGAGTCGCTGGGCGGATATAATCTGAGTTTGTTAATCTCAATGAACTTCAGGATATATCCGCTTTTCACTTGGATAAGTTGGTCGATTTGTGCTATAATGCGGTCAGAACAAAGTGGATTGTTAGCATGAAAAGTTTAGAGGAGGTGGCCTTATGTTTACTGCGACGGAAGTTATCGAAAAAACCATGAACTATTTAGTGGCGGATGCAAGTGAAGCTGTTGGGTGGGGAATTGGTTTCTACACGGAACTTTATTATGATGGTTGGAACGAGTGCGACGAAATCATCATATATTCGAGAGCATGTTTGGTGAGCGATGAATATATCGCTTTGACAGGGAAGACTAAAAGAGCTCACGGTGATAAACATTGTTTGCAACTATTCCAAATTGAATCATCGCGTGCGCGGGAGTATTTTACGAAGCCATGGGAAAAAACAATACGGAACGGACATAATTATGTATATCCAGAGGCAAAGGTTACCATTGTCTCGGCCAATCAATGCAACAAATTGGTATTTCCGATTTGGATGCTTACGTTTTCCAAAGGCCAAAGTCGAAAGTATGGCGGTACCGAGTACAGCACCTCGTTTCATTCACGCGACGAAACGAATGTTTGGATAGCTGGCGAAGAAGGTTACAACGCGCAGCTGCCGACAGATTTGGCGGAATATATCATTAATAATATTGGAGCCATATACTTCGGCATGAGCGAGTATCTGCCCTAATTCACGACGATGAGGCGTCTGCAATTTACGGCGCCTTTTTCTATTGTGGCAAACCAGACAAGATATTATTAGTAGAAACCGTCAAAATTGACTTAATTTTCCACATAAAGTACGCCTAGTTGGTTTTGGTGCAATCAATATTGACTTTTTGTCTCGAGTGTGCTACAATAGGAAGATAGGGTACGTCACTAATTACAGATGTGCCATGCTGGCACCTTGAGATTTACAGAGGAGGAGAAAAGATGATACATTTGCTGACGCCAGAAGAGAGCCCAGGTATTAGTGGACGCCTTGGTGAAATCCTAAGCCCTAACTTCAGAGAAGCGTTAGAATACGCAGAGAAATTTATAGAAGTTGGTTGGCTAGGTTCAAGTAGTAATATAGGTGAGGTCGTAGATGACTGGTCTTATCAATTTGACCAGTTGGATGAAAAGATGAAAGCGTTTGTTGGCGCCACCATATGCTACTCAAAAGGTGTAATACCAGATACAGGATGGCTAACTCCTTCAGCACAAAGGGATGCCCGTGATGCACTATGGATCACGAAGGGTCTTGAACAAAATATTGACCAAAGACTTGAAAACCACGCGCAATACAGCAGCTTGGCTGAGTCGGACGTTGGTAAGGCTTATTTAGTCCCCGAGGTTCTTTACAAAGATTACGAGGAGATTCTAAGAGTATTTAGTAGACGTATACTAGGAGCGCGTCATGATGATAGCTGGATGGAGAAAAAAGCAGCTGCGGAAAGACTGGTCCAATCGTTCGGTTCAGGCCTTAGGGTCATGGGCGCAGACATGTGGGATTTATTCCGGACCGAGCAGCTTATGATGGGTCGTGGACCAGATGGAGATGTTTGCTGGCCGGATGACAATGTTTGTTTAGTTGGTACAGAGCCTATTAAAGGGCCCGACGGTAATGATCAACTGTTCGTTTACGGTAAAACGGATGGTTTTAACAGCCTTGATCTCCTTCGCAAGAGAAAAGCTCGGATTGATTTAGTTTTGGCGGATGGGTCTTTGGCTGCCGAAAATGCCAGTGTCCGTTTGTTCATGATGGCATAATCAACTTGATGAGTCTCAAAGGCGTCTGCAATTTGCGGCGCCTTTTTCTATGAGCTAAAGCTGGCATTTTGCGCCAATAGTGCTATAATGCCGAATATGAAAGAGACGCAGGCGTCATTGAATTTTTTGGTCAGGGGCGACGAGGTTTTGTTGGCGGTCAAGCAGCAGAAAATTGGCGCTGGTCGGTTGAATGGGGTTGGTGGCAAGCAAGAGTCGGGCGAGGTCATTGAGCAGACCATGATTCGCGAGTCAGAAGAAGAAATCGGCGTGACGCCGAAGATTTATAAAAAGTTGGCCGAGATTTTGTTTCATAATCCCAGTGATGATGAGACGCTCAAACACATGAGAGTCCACATCTATGTAACGACAGAATGGACAGGCGAGATTGCTGAATCGGACGAAATGAAAACTCCGACTTGGTTCAAAAAAAGCCAGATTAATTATGATGAGATGATGCGTGGCGATGACAGATTTCTGCCCGATTACGTTTTCCAAGACCAACCCTGCATGGGCGTGATTTTTTTCCACGACGATTGGCAGGTCGACGAAAAAAGGTCGATAATTTATACAGTGCCGGATTTTAAATAAATTTGTGATAGAATATATAACATGAGTGAAACGAAAAGCGAAGAACGAGAAACGGTCGATATTTTTGCATGGGCTAACAAGCTCGATGCGGTCAAAAATGATTTGACGGCGGAAATTTATTTCGTCAATAAAAAAGGTACGCCGTTTCGGGTTAATTTGAGTGGCGAGCTGGTACCGCAAATCGCGCCGGTCTTCGTCTATGGCATTTTGAACCATTTGCAAAAAGGCGCTGGCACTGGCCTCGCGGTGCGCGAATTCGAGCTGAACGACGAAGAAGACGGCGTCTTGTTGCACAGCACGACGGAAAATGTCGAGAAAGCCGCCCAGCTGCTCGGCACCATCAAAACTCAGAGCAAAGACATCGAGATTTTCAGCGAATACGACCACGAATTCAAAACTATCAACAAAGTCGTGGCGAAATTCTCGCACGCCAACTTGGCCGAGCCGTTCTATGTCGTCAAATTGGTCAGCGGCTCGTCGTCGCTGAACCAACGGACTTCGTGGGAGATAAACGAAGACGGCAAATTGCAGCCGTTCACGCCAGAAATGGCATTCAAAGTGCCAACCGACGAGCAAGTTTTAATCACGGGCGGCGATATTTTCATTTTCAAACAGAGTAAATTCGTCAAACTTTTCGATTATAATTACAAACAGCAGTTGGTGGCCGAGCAAAAAGTCGCCGAAATCATGCGTTTGTTCGACCTCAGTTTTCCGGACGGGCTGGACATGCAAAAATTGGTTAAAGAAAATCGCGCCCTCGTCAAAAAAATCCAAGACGTCGACCCGACGGAAATCAAGCAAGCAGAGCTGATTAAATACAGCGAAGAGCTGGAGCTGGACCTGATGACCGACAACGACGGCAAAATTATCATCATGGACAGCGGCGACCTAGCGACATTCATCGGACTGCTCAACGACGATTACGTCATGTCGGACTTGACCGGCAAAAAATACATCGTGCGCGGAAACAAAAAATCTCTCGAGAAAAATGAATAAAACATTGTCAAAAAAATCGGCTTGTGCTATACTCAAACACAGCAAGAGGAGGAAAGAGAAATGGGAAATATAACCGCAAAAAACTACGATTTGACGAGCGACGAAAAAGCTTACATCAAAGCAAAAAACCTGCGCATCATCAATTGTCTGCCGCGCCACGCCAAAAAATCGGCTGAAATCATGATTAATATCGACAAAGCGGCCAAAGGCGGCCAAAAAATCGAAGTCGAAATTATCATCAATGTGCCGGGCAAAAAAGAACTGGTGGCCCACGCTTCGTCAGACGATTTGATTTCGGCTTACGAAGTGGCGGAAAACAAAGTCAAAGCTCAAGCCCGCAAATATAAAGACGAACGAGTGCGCGGACGCGGGCGCGGCTTGCTCCGGAAAGTGTTCAGGCGCCGATGAACAGGCTGGAACGCTCGCTGTGGACGCGCGAAATCGACAAACGCGACCTGTCAATCGAAGAAATCGAACGCTTGATGCGTTACGCCGACGACCTGACCAAAGGCCGCACCCAAATTCGCCAGCACGAAGAGGGCGTATCGATTTTCGGCTCGGCCCGCACCAGCGAGGGCGATCCTGACTATGAAAAGGCGCGCGAATTGGGGCGCAAATTGGCAGAGGCCGGACAAGTCGTAATCACCGGCGGCGGCGGCGGAATCATGGAGGCCGGCAATCGCGGCGCATATGAGGCCGGCGGCGTGTCAATCGGGCTGAATATCAAACTGCCGTTTGAGCAGTCGCTCAATCAATACACCACCGACAGCCTAGAGTTCAATTATTTTTTCGCCCGCAAAGTCATGTTGGTCGACGCGGCCAAAGTCTTCGTCTATTTCTCCGGCGGTTTCGGCACGCTGGACGAATTTTCAGAGGTCATGACATTGTTCCAAACTAATAAAGCGACTAAGGCGCCGATTTTTCTAGTCGGCAGCGATTATTGGGGGACTTTCGACAAAATGGTGCGAGAAATCATGTTACCGGCCGGCTATATTTCGCCGGAAGACGTGGATTTGTACAAAATAACAGACGATTTGGACGAAATAGTCGCAGCGGCCAAAAATATGCATGGCCGCAAGGTCGGCGATGTGGTCGACGCCCGCGAATATAGCGATTTTAGCTCGCCCACTTGACTTTTTTCGTCGAGTGTGGTATAATGAAAGGATAGGTATTGAATCATGGAAAAACAAATCAAGCGAATATCCGACGAGATAACTGAGGCGTGGCAACGGCTCGATTTGACGGCGCGCCAAACAGAGATTGCGCAGTTGGAACGAGAATTAGCGGATGCTGCCGTCTGGCAAGACAATACGGCGGCGCAGGAAAAATCGCGTCGCTTGGCCGATTTGAAAAAGGTAGTCGACGCGTGGGCGGCGCTGCGCGATCAAGTCGATGATTTGGCCGAGCTGGCGCAGGACGCGTCGCTGGCGGAAGAATTAGCGGAGCAGGTTGCGGCGGCCGAAAGTGAATTGGCGGAGCTCAAGAAGCAATTGCGATTTCAGGGGCCGTACGACGCTGGCGGAGCGATTTTGCGCTTATCGGCTGGCGCCGGCGGCGACGATGCGCAGGATTGGACGGAAATGTTGGAGCGCATGTATCTGAGGTGGGCCGAAAAGAGTGACCATACAGCACGCATCGTCGAGCGCAGCGCCGGCGAAACGGCCGGCGTGAAGACGTCCGTCATAGAGGTGACGGGGCCGTTTGCTTATGGGAAATTGCGGGGCGAAAACGGCGTTCACCGCTTGGTCCGCCTCAGCCCGTTCAACGCCGAAAGTCGCGAAACGTCATTCGCCCGCGTCGAAGTCCTGCCGCTGTTGGAACGCCCCGAAGCAGTACCATTGAACGAAAAAGACCTGCGCATCGACGTCTATCGCTCCAGCGGTCACGGCGGCCAATCGGTCAACACGACCGATTCAGCGGTGCGCGTGACGCACTTGCCGACCGGCACCACCGTAGCAATTCAAAACGAGAAATCGCAGTTGAAAAACAAGGAAGAAGCCCTGAAAATCTTACGCAGCAAATTGGCGGCGCTCCAAATGGAGCAACACGCCGAAAACATCGCTGAGCTGAAAGGCGAAGCCAAGTCGGCCGCTTGGGGCCAACAAATCCGCAACTACGTCCTCCACCCCTATAAACTCGTCAAAGACACCCGTACCGGCCAAGAAACCGCCAATGTCGAAAAAGTGCTCTCTGGTGAGATTGATGAATTTATTGACGCTTATCTTGAATTGGGCGATGATGGCCGTTAATTTTTGAAGAAAAATTGCGAAAAGGCTTGACTTTTTTATTCAAGTGTGCTATAATGGAGGTGTTCGAGTGAAAATATGAACTTGTTCATGATTTTCCGAGAACGGGCCCCATTATACGCAGTATAATGGAGATGTAAGGTTGATTTTTTAATCTTACGCTAGAGACATGTGAGTGTCTGGAACCTTAAAAAACATCAGAAAGAAATCTCTTCTCAGACTTCCCGTCGGGAGTGTTCTGCGCATACTTTTGTGCGTGGATTCTCTCGATGTGAAAGGAAAATGGGAGATGAAAAACATTTTTAGTTACAGGAATGCCTTTGAACGCACCGTCAAATATTATCAGCCCAGAGATGACGACGGACAACGATCAGGAGATATAAAGAATGAATCTCTTAAATTGATAGAAAACGTTTCATACGATGAAAAAGTTAAAATGATCGACTTGATCATCGAAAAAGCTGACAAAGAGCACGGTAAAAAGTTCAAAGAAAGAATCAGCGCTTATCTAAAACTCAACCGCAAAGAAATTGTCGATGAAGGTCTTGAGACGATAAGTTTTTTGTTTAGAGAGCGCTTGGATAAGTACGAATGTTTTGATGGAGAATTCTATATGTATTTTTCCATCCCTCTATACGGCGAAATTCGTAAAAGATTTCTCGTTCCCATAGAGGATAAGATCGCTAAGAACGATGCGTCAGAAAGACGGTTTATCGAGGCGTTCCTATCAGAAAGGGACGATTTTGAGGGTTTTCAGCTTTAGCTGTCGTTATATTTAGGTCGGACATTAATCGCCGGCCTTTTTCTTGTTCCGAAACTTGTCTTTAATTGAAATTTGCGCTATAATGGGGGTATAGATATGAGGTCGATAAAGAAGAGTTATGGGCGCAAGTTTTTACCACCTTTTTGGGTGCAGGCGGGGTTGTTTTTGTTGGCTGGTTTGGCTTTTTATGGGTTATCGAATTTGGCTATTGCTGGGTCGGGGTCGGGCGAGTTTTCTGGGCAGCAGCGCTTGGTTAAAATAATCGACGGTGGCACGGAGCGGACGGTTGCGACGCGGGCCGGCACGGTGGAGGAGTTATTTCATGAACAGGGGATTTCGGTGGACGGCGGCGATTCTTTGTCGATTTCGCTATATGAGCCTCTGACCGAGAAATACTATGAGTTGGAAATTAGGCGGACGCGGCCGGTTTTGATTCATGATATGGGGGCGACGATTAAGATTTTGACGGCTGAGACGACTGTCGAGGGGATTGTCGATGCGGCTGGTGTGACGTTGTATGAAGTCGATACGGCGGAGTTGGCGCCGGTGCGGGACGTTTTGAATTCTGGCGGGGCCGGTCTCGAGCTGGTCATCACGCGCAATGACACTATCGTGGAGATTAGCGAAAACGAGGCTATTCCATATGAGACCGAGCAGCAAAAAGATGCGACGCAGGACAAAGATTTTAAAGAGGTGGTGACGGCTGGGGCTATCGGTAATCGCGTCAATTATTACAAAGTTACGATTAAAGCCGGCCGCGAGACTTCGCGTCAGTTGGTTCGCTCAGAGGTGACGAAAGAGCCGGTCAAGCAGATTGAGAAAATCGGCATCAAATATTCGGGAATTTATACTACGCCGAGCGAGAACGAGGCTATCACTTGGGCTTATTTGAGAAATCAGGGTTTCGCGCCGCATCAGGCGGCTGGGATTATGGGGAATTTGATGCAAGAGCATGGTTTTCAAACGTCGGGCGACGGTTTGGCGCAGTGGACGGGCGGGCGCAAAAATAACCTGATGCGCATGGCGGATGGTCGCGGCGTGGCTTATACGGATATTTATGTGCAGTTGGATTTCATGATGTCGGAGTTGAATGGCGGCTATGCTTCGACGAAAAATCGCATCATGGCTTCGACCACTGTGGAGGATGCGACGATTGCTTTTCAAAATGGTTATGAACGTTGCGGGATTTGCGTCGAAAATCGGCGGATTGGTTTCGCCATAGGTATTTTGGAACGCTATCAATGAGCGGCGGGCGCGTCAAGGCCAAGAAGTCGCTCGGACAGAATTGGTTGCGCGACGAGGGGACTTTGGGGTATATTGCGGATTGCGCGGAGTTGACGGGGGAGGACTTTGTTTTGGAGATTGGAGCTGGGTTGGGGACTTTGACGCGGGTTTTGATGGGGCGCGCGGGACGGGTTTTGGCGGTGGAGTATGATAGGGAATTGGCTGGGCGATTAGCGAGTGAATTTCCGGTCGAGTTATCAACTATGAAAATGACGACGGCGAAATGGGGCTCATCCCCGACAAGCTTTTTTAGGCGCGACTTGATTTCGCCGGAGCTAACAAGTGGATCTCCTGCGAAATCAAATCATGAAATAGCGCCTAAAAAAGCTTGTCGGGAATTCGCCGAGCTTTGCGTTGTTTGGGCGGACTTTCTGCAGTTTAATTTGGATGAGCTGCCACAGAGTTACAAAGTTGTCGGGAATATTCCGTATTATATTACTTCGAAGATTTTGCGGAAGTTGTTGACGGCGCGCAATCGGCCTCAGCTCATTGTTTTGTTGGTGCAGAGGGAAGTGGCGGAGCGTTTGGCGGCGGGGGCGGGCGATTATTCAGTTTTGGGGATTTCGGCGCAGGTTTATGCTGAGGTGACTTTGGGTGCGGTGGTTCGGGCTGAGATGTTTGAGCCGGCGCCAAAGGTGGATTCTCAAGTGGTTATTATGAAGCCTTACGGTCAAATTTTTGGCGGCACCAGCCCGAAGGTCTTTTCTGAGCGCGACTTCGAAAAAAAGTTCTTCCGTGTCGTCAAAGCTGGATTTTCGGCGCGGCGCAAAAAGTTGCGGACTGCTTTGGCTGGCGGCTTGAATATATCTGTCGCGGATGCCGAGAAATTGTTGCATGCTGCCGGAATCGACCCGAATTTGCGAGCGCAGGATTTGACGATTGACGATTGGCGGAATTTGAGCGGGGCGATTTGAAAAGCGAAAGTGTTTATGATACTATGGATATTGTATGATTTTAATTGACCGCGTAACAAAAATTTACGATAAAGGAACGCAGCGCTCTTTGGACGGCGTGACTTTGCATATCAAACCGGGTGAGTTCGTGATATTGATTGGTGCTTCTGGGGCGGGCAAGTCGACTTTGCTGAAGCTGTTGACGCGCGAGATTTTCCAGACTAGCGGCAAGATTGTGATTGGCGGGTTGGATTATGACGACATCATGTCGAGCGAGGTGCCGGCTCTGCGGCGGCGCATCGGCACGGTTTTTCAGGATTTTAAACTTTTGCCCAATCGGACGGTTTATGAGAATATTGCTTTTGCGTTGGAGATTTCCGGCGCTTCGAATAAAGAAATTCAAGCCATTGTGCCACGCATGATTGAACTGGTCGGCTTGTCGGGCCGGCGCGATCAATTTCCCGATCAATTATCCGGTGGCGAGCAGCAGCGGGTGGCGATTGCTCGCGCTATGGTGCGCAATCCGAAAATTTTAATCGCCGATGAGCCGACTGGTAACTTGGATTCGAAGAACAGCGCTGAAGTTATTGCACTGCTGGAGAAAATTAACCAACACGGCACGACAGTGATGCTGGTCACACACGATGTCAACATCGTCAAAGCTCTGGAAAAGCGCGTCATCACGCTGGAACACGGCAAAGTCACGAGCGACACCATGCGGAAAGGAGCGGTCTGATGTCTAGTCTGCACCAGAGATTACCGTTCAATCGTCGCATGATTATGAAAAAGCGCATGCTTGGTCGGGGTCTGGCAAATTTGATACGCAATTCGTGGCTGACGATGGCGGCCATCGTCGTTATGTTGATTACGCTGCTGACGATTTTCATTTCGGCGACGGCGACTTTGGCGCTGAACGGCACGGTCGACCAGACGCGGCGCGAGAAGTCTGATTTGTCGGTCTTTTTGAAGTCGGATACGCCGGAAAATATTTACGAAGCATTGCGTTCGGAACTTATCAGCGACAATAATGTTGTCCAAGTTGACATCGTCGATTCGGCGCAACAGTCGACTAATTTGAACGATGTGATTGACGACGAGACGCGCGCCATCATTCGCGACATGGAGCTCGACACTGCCAGCATGTTGCCGATTCGCATCGGCATCAGAGTGGCCGACATCGACGATTTGGACAGCGTGCGCGAAATCGTGACCGATGATTTGTACATGGCATACATGGATCCGAACTCGTATGATTATCAGTTTTACAACGGCGACAATTCAAAAGTCATCGACACCATCAATCGCTGGGCGCGCTACGCCCAAACCGGCGGCATGGTGCTGGGCGGCATATTTTTGTTGATTTCCATATTGGTGATTTTTAACACTATTCGCATGGCGATTTTCGCCCGCAAAGACGAAATTGAAATGGAAAAATTAATCGGCGCCGAGCCGCGCTATATTCGCGGGCCGTTTTTGGTCGAAGCTGAATTATACGGCATCATCGCCGGCTCCATCGCCGCTGCATTGGGCTATGCATTGCTATGGTGGGTGGTGCCGATACTGTCCGGCGCCGGCATCGCGACCGGCAGCTTGACAGACATCGTCTATGGCTGGGCGCCATTAGTAGTCATCGGCGTCATCTTGCTCGGCGTGTTCATCGGCGAATTATCCGCCCGCATGGCCGTGCGAAAATATTTGCGGTATTAGACTCCGCAATACGCTTGTCGTTTTACTCGGCGGCTGTTTATGATATTATCGAACAATGTTATAACTTAGCAAGAACCTATCAGGAGGTAGTGAAATGAAACGAGAAGACTATATCAGTTGGGAAGAATTTTTCATGTTGATGGCGTTGACGGCGGCCCAGCGCAGCAAGGACCCGAGCTCGCAGGTCGGCGCTTGCATCGTCGATTCGGACAATCGCATTGTGTCGGTTGGGTACAATGGCATGCCGAACGGCATGAGCGATGAATTTGGCTATGGAACGCGTTATGTAACTCGCCATATCGTTGAGGAAAACTTTGCGCAACTTGATGAAACAAAGGATGCTTGGTCGCGTGAGGGAGATTGGCTGGACACTAAGTATCCGTATGTGGTTCACGCGGAGAAGAACGCCATTCTCAACGCGCAGGGCCGCAACCTCAAAGGTTGCACGTTGTATGTGACGATGCTTCCGTGCAATGACTGCGCCACGATGATTGTCCAGAGTGGCATCAAAAAAGTCGTTTACGTTGAAGATAAGTACCCAAAGGACGATAAATTTATCGCCGGCAGGGTAATTTTGCGTGCCAGCGGAGTTATAATCGAAAAGTATCAACCGTCACATCGGAAGCTCACCTTTGAACTGTGAGCATCCGAATGAGAAGCTTTCGCGCCAGAACCAGCGCGGAGGCTTTATTTTTTACAAAAACATTGAATTTGCGTCCAAAACTTGATAGAATAGTAGCATGAAATCGGTGGGAGCGACGGAATCTTTAGAAAAGTACCTGCGAGCGATGAATTACATCTCGGCGGCGCAGATTTTTTTGCAGGATAATTTTTTGCTCGAAGAGCCGCTCAAATTCGAGCATATCAAGCCGCGATTGCTCGGCCATTGGGGGTCGGCTTATGGCATCAATGTGGCTTATGAACACCTGTCGAAATTGATTAAAGAGACCGAGCAGGAAATGTTGTTCATTTTGGGGACCGGACACGGCTATGCGGCGCTGCAGGCGAATTTGTTCGCGGAGGGGACTTTGGAGCGTTATTACACTGGCGCGACTAATGATTATGACGGGTTGGCTTATGTCTGCAAGAATTTTTCTTGGCCCTATGCTTTTCCCAGCCATTCCAATCCGAAAAGTCCGGGCACGATTTATGAGGGTGGCGAGTTGGGTTATTCGCTGGCGACGGCTTATGGCGCGGTGCTGGACAATCCGAGTTTGATTGCGGCGGTCATGGTCGGCGACGGCGAGGCGGAAACGGGGCCGGCAGCAGCGGCTTGGCAGTTGAACAAAATAGTCGATCCGCGCACTAACGGCGTGGTTTTGCCGATTTTGCATCTGAACGGCTATAAAATTTCGGCGCCGACAGTTTATGGGCGCATGAGCAATCGCGAGATTTTGGAATATTTTCGCGGCTGTGGCTACGAGCCGCGTTTGGTCGACGGCGTCACGAAAAACGTGCATCATGAAATGGCTGGCGCGGTGGCGTGGGCTTATCGCAAAATTAAAGATATTAAAAAGTTGTCGCCGGACGAAATTCCGCACTTGCCGATGCTGATTTTACGCACGCCCAAAGGCGGTAGCGGACCGAAAACTTTTCACGGTGAGCGAATCGAGGGCAATGCGTTAGCGCACCAAGTTGTTTTGACCGAAGCGAAAACCGACGAAGAGCAATTGAAATTATTAGAAAAATGGCTCAAATCATATAAGTTCGACAAATTATTCGACCGCGAAACAGGTTTCGGCGACTACGCGAAAGACATTTTGCCGGACGTCGAAAAAACCATGGGCATGAATTTGCGCGCGCTGTCGGCCCAGCCGTTTTATAAGCCTCTGCGCCTGCCGCCCATCGAATTTTATGAAACGCATCCGACCGAAATGGGCGAAGTGACAGGCGACAATTCGATGAGCAAGATTGGGCTGTATCTGCGCGACATATTTCGATTTAACACTGATAATTTTCGCGTTTTTAGTCCGGACGAAAGTTATTCCAACAAAATCGACGCGATTTTCGAAGTGACCAAGCGCGGCTGGGTTTGGCCGATTGCCCAATGGGACAAAGATTTGGCGGTCAATGGTCGCGTCATGGAAATCCTGAGCGAACACAGTTTGGAGGGCATGCACGAGGGCTATACGTTGACCGGCCGGCACGGTGCTTTTGTGAGCTATGAATCTTTCATGCAAGTCACGACATCGATGATTGACCAATATTCCAAATGGCTGTATGAGAGTTCAGAAACGAATTTTCGCCGGCCGGTGCCGAGCCTGAACTTCGTGCTGACGTCGGCGGCTTGGCGGCAGGATCACAATGGATTTTCGCATCAAAATCCCGGCTTCATCGACAATGTTTTGCGCCATCAGCACCGGAACGCCACAGTTTATTTTCCGGCCGACGCCAATGAAGCCATCGTCATGCTGAACCGGATGTTAGATTCGACGAATGAAATCAATGTCATCTGCGCCGGCAAAACGCCGGAGCCGCAGTGGCTGTCCATCCAGCGCGCCCAAGTGGAATTATCGGCCGGTGCGTCGATTTGGCGGTCGTATTCCGATGACAATCCGCAGGTCGTGTTGTCGGCTGCCGGCGACTACATGGCCAAAGAAACGATTGCCGCCATCAAATTAATTCATCGCGACATCCCACAAGCGCGCTTGCGTTTCGTGCACATCGCGGCGCTGAGTCCGGCTGGCATCGGCATCGCCAATAATCAATTGACGCAGTCGGCATTCAACGAATTATACACACTCGATAAGCCGATTATTTTCAATTTTCACGGCCATCCGGAAACTTTGAAAGGAATTTTGTATAATTACGGCGTCTCGGAAAGCCGCGCCAGCGTGCACGGCTATGTCGAAGAGGGCTCCATCACCACTCCGTTCGACATGCATATTCGCAACCGCACTTCGCGCTACCATCAAGCGACCGAAATCATCGCCAAATTGCACGAGCAAGGCGCTTTGGTCGAAGCGCGGGCCTATGAATTAATCAATCGGTATCAGCAAAAACTGCAGCAAAACATCGCCTATGTCAAAGATTACGGGCTGGACGATCCGGAAGTGGTCGAGGAAAAATGGACGCGCTGATTTTGGTGGCAAATCCTGGCAGTGCCAGCCGGAAATACGCCCTCTATCAAGGCGGCGCTTTGCGCGGCTCGCTGCATTTTGAGTTCGAAAACGGCCAAGTCGTCTGCACGGTCAATAAAAATTCGCGCCGCCGCCGCATCAAAACCGGCGTCAAAAATTTCAATTTAGCCATCAAATACCTGATTAGCTTATTGTACAAGTCGCGGCTGTTAAATCCGAGCGAAGACATCGACGCCATCGGCATTCGCGTGGTGGCAGCTGGTAAATTCTTCACCGGCGATCATCTCGTCAATGAAGTTTTCATCAAAGAATTGGAAAAAGCCCGCGAAACTGCGCCGCTGCACATCCAGACGATTATGGACGAAGTGCGCGAATTGTTTAAAGTTTTCAAAACGACCGAAATAGTCGCGGTCAGCGATTCGGCGTTTCACGCCAACCGTCCGGAGCGAACGATGAATTATGCCATCAGCGCGAAATTGGCCAAGCGCTTCGACATCAAACGTTGGGGCTATCATGGCATCTCGATGAGCTCAGTCGTCTCAACCTTGCGCTCCGACAAAAGATATCACAAATTAGACAAAGTCGTCGTCGCACACTTGGGCAGCGGCTGCTCGATAACTGGTTTGAAAAATTGGCAGAGCTTCGACACCTCGATGGGCTATTCGCCGCTCGAGGGGCTGATGAGTTCGACCCGCAGCGGCTCGATAGACGTGGTGGCGGCGCTGAAAATCAAAAAAGCTTTCAAAATGAATGACGCTCAGCTGGAAGTTCTGCTGAACAAAGGTTCGGGACTGTTAGCAGTTAGTGAAAAGTCCGACGACATCAGAACTTTGCAAAAACTGGCGAAAACAGGGAACGAAAAAGCCGAGCTGGCACTCGAAATGTTCGTCTACCGCGCAGTTAGTGAAATCGGCCGGATGATTACAGCCGTCGGCGGCGTTTACGCGCTGGTGTTCACCGGCACGGTTGGCGAGCGCAGTTTCATCATTCGCGACCAGATAATAGACGGACTGAGGTTTTTGGGCTTCAGATTGGCCGAAAAAGTGAATTTGTCGACTGTTGACCCTGAAAATGTCGTCGAAGTTTCGACGCGCAAAAGCCCGCTGATACTGGTCGTGCCGACCAACGAAAACGCTGAAATCGCTCGGCGCACGCTTGAATTTATTGATGATTAGAGCCTAGTTTGATGCTGACATTGCGGAGTAATTCGTTCCATGAGCTGACGAATTTTTGCACGCCTTCGCTCTCTAATTTATGAGCGACTTCTATGAAATTGATGCCGACATCGGACAAGTTTTTCATGCGCTGTTCGAGGACGTCTTTGTCCGGCAGCGACGGGTAGAGCGAAGAATTGGTTTGCTTTTCCAGCGCCGCCAAAGTTTCCGGCGGCATAGTATTGACGGTGCCGGCGAAAGCTAAACTGTCGACATATAGCGTCGGGCTGTAAGCATTGTTTTTGACGCCGGTCGATGCCCAAAGCAGCCTCTGCGGATGGGCGCCGGCTGCTTTTAGCCGCTGCCAAACTTCGTCTTTGGCGAAAAATTCGCCGTGCGTGAGATAAGCCAACTGGCATTCGGTGATGGCGACTCGGCCTTTCAGCGCGTCGGCCTCCGGCGAGTTTTTGCTGGTCAAAATCGGGTCGACGGCCGCGTCGATGCGCGAAACGAAAAACGACGCCACCGAATGAATTTTGCGCAAATCGAGACCTTTGTCATAAGCTTTTTTCAGCCCCGCGACGAACGCCTGCATGACTTCGATATAGCGATTGACGGAGAAAATCAAAGTCACATTGACCGAGATGCCTTTGGACAGCGTGTCGGTGATGGCGCCCAAACTTTCCGTCGTGGCGGGGATTTTAATCATGACGTTTTCGCGACCGACTAGGCGCGACAATTCTTCGGCGCTGGCGCGCGTTTCCAGCTCGTCGTAAGCGAAGCGCGGATCGACTTCGATTGAGACGTGGCCGTCGATGCCCATCGTGTCGGTATAGACCGGCATGAATATGTCGCAGGCCGCGCGGACGTCTTCCGTCGTCAATTGCTTGACAGCCGTTTCGGCGTCGTCGAATCCGCTGAAATCATAAATGCTTGATTCAGAAACTGCCTTATTGAAAATGGTCGGGTTGGTCGTCACGCCGACTACGCTGTCTTCCGCCATCAATTTCTGCAATTGGCCGTTCTGCATGATATCACGCGACAGCGAATCGAGCCAAATTGACAGCCCTCGCTCGCTGAGTTTAGTGGTATTTGTATTCATATTATCCTCCTTGCCCCTAGTATATCACAAATAAGCCATAGTTGTTCTATTTATTCAACTTCATCACATGTCCTAGTCTGTCGTCTTAGTATAATAAGCCGTCAAAAACATCGCATTACCAGCGCCCCAAGCCGTAGGCACTAACATCTTTATATCATTGGTTTCTACACTAACTGAAATTGGGTTGTAGTCTTGCGTATAAGTCGCGCTCCGATACTCCGTAATTTTCGCCTCCACGATTTGCCGAACATCACTAGACAACAGATTTTTGTTGCCAATAGTCATCAAACCATTGGCAGCCGTAGTGGAAGTCGTAAACGAAATCGTCTTTTTATAAATCGGCTCGCCGTCCAGCCAAGTTTCAGCGGTTTTGACTTCGCTAGGTGAATAAGAACCGCCCACGCCTTCGTCAACTACGATTGGTTGGGGCGGGGTGGAATAGATTGGCGGAATGAAGTAACATCCGACACTAGCCCCACTACTTACATTTATTGTAATTTTCTGTCCTTTTAATACCTGCACTATTACTCTAAATGTATTCCCCGTTGCCCCATTCGACCCCGACCAATAGGCTATCACATTATCAAGCTGTATATCTACTCTTCCCGTCGAATTCTCCGCCGTAACTAATGCGTACCCATCTCTATCAGAAATCCAATAACCGTTGGGAGTATTAATGCGATTGGTGTTTTCTTGCTTGTTATAATCAGGAAACATATAAGCATTGGTTCCGCTCTGCGCCACCCACTGCGGCGTACCACTGTTTAGCCCGAGCACCTTACCATCATTCCCCGTAAAACTTGGTAATAAGTTCTCTAATGCTCCAGCTGGAGTGGTTGCTCCAGTACCACCTTTCTTCACCGGTATACTAGTCCCACTCTGACTAGCACTATTAACATTACCACCAATACTAAAACCAACTACAAAAGTAATACAAATAAGTACAACAAAAGTAACAATCCAAGCTAATCGTCTTTTACTACCTAAAACACTACCAACCCGTTTAGCTAAATAGAAAAGAGAACTAAACCTACTCTCTCTCTCTCTCTCTCTCTCTCTCTCGTTGGGTTCTATTTGAGACTTTATTAGGTTTGGAGTTTTTCTTAGTTTTCTTCATAGTTTTCGTCCTTTCTTCGTCTAACTTCATATTATGTATGTGTTTAGTATAGCACTTTTTCAAAAAATGCCAAATAAAAACGGCAAGTTTGTGATAAAATAGTGGTTATGAACAAAAAACATGGCAAATTGGTTGAATTTGAGGGTGTCAAAATGCAGTCACACGAAAAAGACACGGTTTTGCGACTGAGAAAACTGGGGCTAAACGCTAAACCTGTGTTGCCGACAGGGACTTCGCGTACGCCTGACGTGGTAATCGGTAATCAACTTTGGGAAATTAAGTCGCCAGAGGGTAATTCTAAAAAAAGCACCATTGAGTCTCAGTTCAAACGCGCCAAAAAGCAATCAAAGTATCTGATTATAGACTGCGCTCGAACAAAGTTGAGTGATAAATTTGTTGAAAAAGAGACTTACAAACAGCTAAATTTTCCAGAAATCAAACACTTGATAAAGAAAGTGAAGATTATTACGAAAAAGCTAAAAATAGTTGACTTGGTAAAATAAGTATGCTATTATGGTGATGAAGACCACCGGGCAGCCCGGATGGACAGCAGTAGGAGTCTTCAGAAGTTATAGAAATGTCCTCTGGTGCATCAGGGGACATTTTTAAACTATAAGAAATTATAAGAATTATAAGGTTCAACCTTATATGCAAGCGCTGCTCAGCCAATTAAGAGTTCTTGACTCAGCGAGATTAGATAATGGTCGAAAAACTGCCAAAATTGGCATAGTTAAACAAAAAGATTTTGAAACCATCAAACGCAAAATACATGAGCTGGTGGGTTAGAATTATTCACGCCCCTATCTTGCGATAAGGGCGGAGACAGGCCGAAGCCATTTGTGTTTAACAGTTTAGCATAGACGGGCTGACATGTCAATAGTCGCGGGCGCGAGGAACCGATTGAAATTATAAGGTTCAACCTTATATGTCACCTCTCCTACTCCGCCGTCCCTGTCTAACTTGTCCAAGTTTCTCATCATAGTGGCGTGTCCGTCGCTTTCGTATATTGAATAGTAATATACCACTGAACGCCTGCTGATATTTGTGTTGTCATTTCGTTACGCAATACAACAGTGTCGCCAGAAAGTATCACCATAGCAGCTGATGTTCCAGATGCGTTTTTTACCGTAGCATCAACTATAGTGCCAATACCGCTAATGGTCACAATATTTTGAGAATCTCCAATCGCTGTTGCCGCAGTTGTCCACGGAATTGTCTTTTGATAAATCGGCCTCCTGTCCATCCACAATTTCGCCCGCAAATTGCCGCCGTCATTCACCATAACCGCCTGTTCGCTGGTGGAATAATCACCGCCCTCCACCACAATCGGCGTGGGCGGAGTGGAATAAATCGGTGGCACAAAGTTACAAAATGTTTCGGTAGCCGTGCCATTGATTTGTAATTTAACCATATCCCCAACCTTTACAGGTATCGTCCACGTAGCGTGAACGTTAGTCGACCCAGACGCACGTGAGTTTTCGACAATTTTATTGTTGACATATAGCGTTACTTGATTTTGACCACCGTTGATAGCAGAACCACCAACAGTTACGAAACCGATTTTATCGGCAGTCCATTGTAAACTGTCGAATAAGTCGGTAGTTCCCCTATTGGCATAATCTGGCGACACGAAATAACCGCCGCCGCCAGCCTGCGCCACCCAGCCAATCCCAGAACCAGTAGAACCTAGCACCTTGCCAGCATTACTAGCAAAATCTGGCAAAAGATTTTGTATAGCATCACTTGGTGTAGTAGCCCCAGTACCACCTTTCTTAATAGGTATACTAGTCCCACTAGGACTAGCACTATCAGCAGATGTGACTAGGTTCATACCTACTACAAAAGCCATTACTAAAACCGAACCCACCAATGCCACTCTGATGCGGCGGTCAGACCAAGTCGACTTTTGACTGGATTGCTTCGCTTTGCTCGCAATGACCCCCAACCAGTTGCGACTTAAACTAAAACGAGAAGCAAGGCCTACTCTCTCTCTCTCTCTCTCTCTCGTTGGGTCTTGCTTAAGACTTTGCTAGGTTTGGTGGCTTTATTGCTTTTGCTATTAGTTTTCTTCATGATTTTCGTCCTTTCTTCGTCTAACTTCATATTATGTATGTGTTTAGTATAGCACTTTTTTGGAAAATGCCAAATAGAAAGAATTTAATACTTACTGAAAACTGTGCTACAATAGCTTTATGACCCAAAAATACAAATCTGGCGTATTCTATTCGCCGAAAGTAAACATCTGGCCGCATGAAAAAGTTACTGCTAAAACTTTGGCTGACGCAGGATATTATGTCGAGTTTCGACCAGCCAGCAACCGCAAGGGCGAACATTCGGCTGACTGTTACTTGAACGGTGAACTGTGGGAGCTGAAAGCGCCAAACGGTAAAACCTTAAAATCTGTCGAGCGTAATCTGAAGCGTGGCAAATGGCAATCGTCAAGAATTGTTTTTGATACGCACAGAATGAAGCGGGTTCCGGACGGTGCAATTAAACGAGAAATTCGTTCCAAAATCGACAATATTACGGAAATAGAAATCGTGAAATTTATAGGTAGGCGCAAAGATATAGTTGACATTTCAAAGACGGTTTGATATAATATGAGTGTCGAAACGTCCGAAAGGTGCGCAGTCTCCTACTCGGGCGTTTCTTTTTTGTGTTATACTATTAATATGGAAGAGAGACGACCATTAGCCGAGCGCATGCGGCCAGAGAAATTGGACGATGTGGTCGGGCAGGAAAAATTGACTGGCGCTGGCGGCGTTTTGCGCAAGATAATTGAGAAAAGAGAGCCAGTGTCGATGATATTTTGGGGGCCGGCTGGTACCGGCAAGACGACTTTGGCGCGCATCGTGGCCAATGAAATGAAAGCGGATTTCATCGAGGTCTCGGCTGTGTCGGCCAAAAAAGCTGACGTCGAGCAGGTCATCAAGCGGGCGCGCGAAAATTGGAATTTGAAAATCCGCACAATTTTGTTCGTCGATGAAATTCATCGCTTCAATAAGGCTCAGCAGGACGCTTTTTTGCCGCATGTGGAGTCGGGATTGATTGTTTTAATCGGCGCGACGACGGAAAATCCGTCGTTTGAAGTGATTTCGCCGCTGATTTCGCGTTCGCGGGTGGTGGTCTTGGAGCGATTGTCGGGCGAGAGCACGAAAAAGATTATCAACAGGGCGATTGGAGTTTTGGGAGTCGGGAAGCGTATCGATGATAGAGCGATAGATATGTTGGCCGAAGTGGCGAACGGCGATGCGCGGCGGGCGCTCGGGACATTGGAAGTGGCGGCGGGGTTAGTCGGCCCGCGCAGCAAAATTACTATCAAAACTATTGAGCAAGCGGCCGGTCGCAAAGTCCCCAGTTATGACAAAAAAGGCGACGGGCACTATGACACCATCAGCGCTTTCATCAAATCGATGCGGGCGGGGGACGCCGACGCAGCGCTGTATTATTTGGCGCGAATGGTGGCGGCCGGCGAGGATGCGAAATTCATCGCGCGGCGCATGGTGATTTTTGCCAGTGAAGACATCGGCATCGCTGGCAACGGCGGATTGAATCTAGCGGTCAGTGCTTTCGCGGCGATTGAGCGCGTCGGCATGCCGGAGGGCGAAATAATATTGTCTCACGTGGTTTACGCTTTGACGAAGAGCCAAAAATCGCGCGAAACATATAACGAGTGGCAAAAATTCAAGGGCATCGCCGAGCGATTTCCGGACGCGCCGGTGCCGCTGCATATCCGGAATGGCGTGACGAGGTTGATGCGCGATTTGGACTACGGCAAAGGATATAAATGGGAAACCGGCTTCAAACACGAAAAATCATATTTGCCGGACGAGGTGGCGAAGTTTTTAAACGAAAAGTAATTTGACAAAAAAGCAAAACTTTGTTAATATTTACTCCGAATAACATTAATTTTGGATAACTCGAATCTGAGCAGATAGGCAAAAGGATAGAGATTACCAGAAAGGATACTATGGCAGAAAAACCCACTACGACGCCGCGAATTCGCATTCGTCTCAAGGCTTACGACCACAAGGTCATTGACCAAAGCGCTAAACAAATTATTGATACGGCTCTGCGCACCGGCGCAAAAGTCATCGGGCCGGTGCCATTGCCGGTCAAACGTTCGACTTATACCGTCGTCAAAAGCCCGCACGTTTTCAAAAAAGGCGGCGAAGCTTATGAAATGCGCGTGCATAAACGCTTGATTGACATCGTCGACGTCAAATCGAAAACCATTGACTCGCTACAAAATCTATCGTTGCCGGCCGGCGTCGATGCTGAAATCAAGATGTAGAGGCGTCGTCATCGGGCTAGCGCACTAGGCACCGCACTGCCATGCCGTCGTCTCGGTTGCTGGTGCCGCCGATGAAAGGATAAAAGTCATCGATATAGAGAGTATAGGCTACGTCGGCTGTCGCTGTGCGTTCGGAACTGGACCAGAAGAGGCCGTAACTGCTTTGACTGGAGAAGCCGTTGTCCCAGTCTCCCGCGAAGACGCCACGAAATGCGCCCGAGAATTGCCAGCCGGCCAGACCAATCAAGTTGTCTAAGTTGGCGAACTCTCCATATTGGTCGCCGGTCGGCAAGCGCCAGCCCTTAGGGCAGATGGAGTTAGGGGCGTCGCCGCTGCCGCCCGACATGGTGACAGTGGTTTCGCCAGCGGTGGCGGTGGGCCAGTTGTAGAAGTAGCCGCCGAAATGGTCGGAACTATAATCGCTGAGGTCGTAATTTTCACCGTTGCTAGTGATATCGCTGGTCAATGGGCCGTAGACTCTGGGGTCGTCGTAGCTGGCGCCAGTGCTGCTTTGGGTCATGGCGGGGATGGTGAAAGCTGAAATCGTGTTGAGGTCGGTATCGGCGTTTGTGGCCGCATAGTTTTGGATTTTGAGATTACTAATCATCCAGCAGTTGCCGTCGACGAGTTTCCTGATTTGATAATCTTGGTGGTTGCGGATGTCGCGCATCAGCAAGGTGCTGTCGTCGGCCGGATAGACCGGCAGAGCGGCGCAGGCGGCTTTGGTCATGCTTTGGATTGGCGGCGGGTTTTCGGTAACGTCGTAGACGACGTTGAAATTATATAATCCTTTCGGCAGGTCTTTCGGAATGGTGATGGTTAAGGTGTGGTCGTATTTGTCGGCCGCATCAGCGGTGTGGTTGGTGTGGACGTTGGTGTCGGCGGTGGTCAACGGTTGATTATTGAGGGCTAAAGTCGCGCCGTCGATGAGCGGATTTTGCAGGCGAGCGGTCAAATTATATCCAGTTGGATTGTCTGTGTTGACAGTAGTAGAATTGGTCAAATCTTTCGATAAGTAGCTAATGGCGTTTCGGTCGACTTCGAAATTGAACGCCGGTTGGTCCAGTGTCAAAGTCGACAGGGCCTTTGTCCCGTCGCCAACCGAGCTAAACAGTAAAACCGCTAGCGGAACTATTAACGACGTCAAAAGCACCTTGCTGGTGGTCCGGCGTCGTTTCAAAAAGAAAATCAAAGCGAGAACGCCCAAAACGATGATGATGTCGGCCGCTAAAACAGTCAGCCAGTTGGCGCTGGCCCAATGCGATACATCAGCCAAGTGGCCAGCAAAAGTGCCGGCGGCCGGACTGCTCGGCGTCGTCGCAGCCCCAGCGGTTGTCTCTGTGATATTTAAGTTGATAGTTTGAATTTGTTGCATATTACCTCCTCATACAAACTTATTCAGTCAGCAATTAGTTGGCGGTTGCTATTAAAATACGTCCCTATCAGCAATAAGTGTCAACACCTCACACTATGGTTTTCTCATAGTGTTTATGTTTATATCTAGTATAGCATTTTTTTATGCCGATGCAAAATTTTAAAGTAGTAAAAGCCAACCGATAGCATTATAGATGACGCCGAGATATTGACTTTTTCTCGTTTCTTTGCTATAATTTGGTGCGAATATGAGCATAAAGGTTATTGGTGCGCGCGAGCACAATTTGAAAAATATCGACGTGGAAATCCCGCGCGATAAGTTTGTGGTGATTACTGGACTGTCGGGGTCGGGCAAGTCTTCTCTGGCTTTTGATACGATTTACGCTGAGGGCCAGCGGCGTTATATGGAGTCGCTGAATTCTTATGCGCGCATGTTTCTCGGGACGATGGACAAGCCTGATGTTGACAAAATCACTGGACTTTCGCCGGCGATTTCTATTGACCAGAAATCCGCTTCGCGTAACCCGCGTTCGACAGTGGCGACGGTGACAGAAATTTATGATTATTTGCGCCTGCTTTATGCGCGCATCGGCGTACCGCATTGTCCGATTTGCGGTAAAGAAGTGCAGCACCGGACGAAGACTTCGATTATTGACGAAGTTATGCAGTTGCCGCACGGGACGAAGCTTTTATTGTTGGCGCCAGTGGCAAAGGGTAAAAAGGGCCAATTCGAACATATTTCGGAGCAATTTATGCGGCGCGGCTTCGCTCGGGCGCGAGTTGACGGCGTGATTTATGCGCTGGACGAATTTCCCAGCCTCGAGAAGCAAGTTAAGCACGATATTGAAATCGTAGTCGATCGCTTCGTCCTCTCGGACGACCTCAGGGCACGCATCGCCGGTTCGGTCGAGCAAGCTTTGGAAATCGGCGCCGGTGTGTTGGAAGTTTTGTTTGATGACAGCGGCGAGACGCAAGTTTTTGGTCAAAATTACGCTTGTCTCGATCATCCGGATGAGACCATTCCAGAGTTGGAGCCGCGACTATTCTCTTTCAACGCGCCGTATGGCGCTTGTCCGACTTGCACCGGATTGGGCATCCGAAAAGAAATCGATCCGGAACTGGTTTTGAATCGCAGTTTGACGATTATGGAGGGCGCCATCAAGCCGTATAATCGCATGACTTATGAATCGTTTAATATGAAGAAAATCATGGCGGTGGCGGAAAAGTATGGATTTTCATTGCGCGTGCCGGTACTGGAAATGAAGCCGAAAGATTTGGACAAGATTATGTATGGCACGGGCGCCGAAAAATATACCATAGACCTCAGTAACGGGCGTTATTTCGAGACGGAATACGAGGGCGTGATACCGAATTTGGAACGGCGCTGGCGCGAGACGGACAGTGACTTCATGCGGCGGGAAATCGAGCGTTATATGCGCGATTTGCCTTGTAACGCTTGTCACGGCACGCGACTCAAACCGGTCGTGCAAGCGGTCACAGTGCACGGGCTGTCGATTGTGGAAGTTTGCGGTTTGTCGGTCGTCGATGCTCTGAAATTATTTAAAAATATGAAACTGGCGGGCAACGAAGCCGAAATCGGCGGACAGATTTTGAAAGAAATTATTGAGCGGCTGACGTTTATGAATAATGTCGGACTGAATTATTTGGAGCTTTCTCGTGCCGCCAACACTCTCAGTGGCGGCGAGGCTCAGCGCATCCGGCTGGCGACTCAAATTGGCTCTGGATTGCAGGGCGTATTGTACGTCCTCGACGAGCCATCGATTGGCTTGCATCAGCGCGACAATGATAGGCTGATTGCTTCACTGAAAGGTTTGCGCGATCTCGGCAACACCGTAATCGTGGTCGAACATGACGAAGATACTATTCGTAATGCCGATTACTTGGTCGATGTCGGGCCGGCCGCTGGTGTGTTGGGCGGCGAAATCGTGGCAACTGGCACGCCGGCAGAAGTAGCTGCTAATCCGAATTCAATCACAGGGCGATTTCTGGCCGGCCGCGAAAAAATCAACTTGCCGAAAAAGCGTCGACCGCTGGATAAAAAGCAGCTATTACGGGTAATAGGCGCGCGCGAACATAATTTGAAAAATTTGACGGTTGATTTCCCGCTGGGACTGTTGACAGTAGTGTCGGGTGTGTCGGGCAGCGGCAAATCGACACTGGTGAACGACATATTGGCGGCGGAATTGGAGCGGCGTTTGAACCGCGCGCATTCAGTGGCCGGCCGTCACGACAATATCGAGGGCATCGAAAAATTAGACAAAGCCATCGTCATCAATCAAAGCCCCATCGGTCGCACGCCGCGCTCCAATCCAGCGACTTATACCGGCATCTTCACGCCGATTCGCGAATTGTTTGCGGCCACGCCAGAAGCCAATATTCGCGGCTATAAATCCGGCCGCTTCAGCTTCAACGTACGCGGCGGCCGCTGTGAAAATTGTCAAGGCGAAGGCGAAATCAAAATCGAAATGCACTTCCTGCCGGATGTCTATGTGAAATGCGACGTCTGTCACGGCAAACGCTACGAGGCCGAAGTCTTGGATATCAAATGGAACGGCCGAACCATCGCCGACGTGCTCGAAATGACGGTCGACGAAGCGGCGGAATTTTTCAAAAATATTCCGAAAATCGCCGGCAAATTAAACACTTTGCGCGAAGTTGGGCTGGGCTACATCACGCTGGGCCAGCCAGCCACCACGTTTTCTGGTGGCGAAGCTCAGCGCATCAAATTAGCCACCGAATTGTCTAAGCGCTCAACCGGTAAAACCCTCTACATCTTAGACGAACCGACGACCGGCCTACATGCCGCCGATGTGCGCAAATTATTAGAAGTGCTGCAAAAATTAGTCGATGGCGGCAACTCCATGATTGTCATCGAGCACAACATGGACGTCATCAAATGCGCCGACCACATCGTCGATATGGGGCGGGAAGGCGGCGCCGGTGGCGGCGAGATTGTGGCGGTCGGCACACCGGAAGAAGTAGCCGACAATGCCGCGTCGTTCACTGGTCAATACCTGAAAACTGTGTTAAAATAATAGCATGAAACTCTTTCGCAAAAATCGCAATAATTGGCTGATTATCGCCATCGCTCTCGTGATAATCGCCGCTATCAGCGCGCTATTCGTTTTCAGCGACGAGTTGCTCGGCCTGTTCGACAAAACCGACGCGCTGAAAGAATTCATATTGTCGGCTGGCGTGTTCGCGCCCGCGTTGTTCATGCTGTTGCAGCTCCTGCAAATCATCGTGGCGCCCATACCAGGGCAAGTCATCGTCACGCTGGGCGGGCTAGTTTTCGGTTGGTGGGGATTCGTGCTCAGCATGTTGAGTGCGGCGATAGGGTATTATTTGGTTTTCATAATCGCGCGCCGTTTCGGCCGTCCGCTAGCCGAGAGGCTGTTCGACAAAAAATTGATTAAAAAGTTCGATTATGTCACGAAATCCGACAGCGCGTTCCTGCTGTTCATCATATTCCTGCTGCCGTTTTTCCCCGATGACATCATCTGTTATCTGGCCGGCATGACCAAAACGCCGATTAAATATCTCATGATAGCGGCGATTTTGGGGCGAATTCCCAGCTTCCTCGCGGCCAATTTGGTCGGCATCGGCATCGGCAATAATAATTTGCCACTGACGGCGATTTTGACTGGAGCGTCGCTGGTTCTCGGCGTCGTCTGTTGGTGGCAGCGCAAAAACCTCGAAAAATTAGTGAAAAAGATTAAAAAATAGCCGTAGGTATTGACTTTTTTCACAAAGTGTGATACAATGAAGATGTAGGATACAATAGTGTCCTATGCAGATAGACAGTTTGGGGTGGTGGCATACCACAGAACGAATTTTCGCTCTGTATATACAGAGCTTTTCTTGTACCAAGAAAAGCGGACCACTTTAATTGTTTATTAGCACCTTTAAAAACAGCTTATAAACTATTCATGTCAGCCTACTTTCGCCTGATACTCTGGGCATTTGCCGAGAACTATTTTTCAGCGAAGTGCCCAGATTTTGGGCGAAAGGAGTTAGGATAGAAATTTTGGCAGGTATTTTGATTGCGGTTGGGATTCTCTCTTTTTTATGTTCCTGTTCGTCCTGGTAGGACTAAAGTGGGACCCCTGTTCTATAAGAGCTATAAAGTATGGCATCATTGCCGTTGTAGCGATTGCCATAGAGCAGGGAATTGGAATGCACATTGGTTAATCAAGTGGTAGGCGTCCAAATGGGCACAGTGTTAAGGAGGCAAAAAGATGGTGGAACAAGAATTTAAAGAAGCGCAATTTACTGTGGACGGTCGTAAAGTGATCGTAGGCCATGTCATTGTGGAGAATCCCGTACCCTCCAGTACAGACCCCAACAAAGTCTGCTATTGGAGCTTCCTTGAAAGATTGGCAAAACTCGAAGAAGGAGAGGACGTGAGCTTTGAGGTGGGTAGAAATGCCTGCTATCTTCGTATAGACGGAGTTGCAATCAACGACGGCAGCATAACAATCCATGCCGATAAACTTAGTCATATAGTTAAGCTTATCGTGTCTATTTGGGTGTGTGTAACTCTATAGCCGAGTACCGTCCTTTGAAACCGTGTTGATTCATAATCTATAATCTATAAGCGATAAGCGCCCCGCCCCGAAGTCAAATTTATGACAAAGGGGCTTTTTTCTTGGCAAAAAGCATTCGAAAAATTGATAAATTGTGTTAAAATGGGGGAATATGAGTGAGGGGAAAAAATTAAAAACCAGCGATTTTGTGCACTTGCACAATCATACCAACCACAGCGTTTTGGACGGACTGACGAAAATTCCGGAACTGGTGGAGCTGACCAAAAAGTACGGCATGGAAGCGGTGGCGATGACCGATCACGGTACTTTGTCCGGTTGGATTGAATTATATAAAGAAGCGAGAGACAACGGCGTCAAGCCGATTTTAGGTTACGAAGCTTATGTCGCGCCGCGTACTTACAAAGACCGCGATCCGCAAAAAGACAAAAGCCGCTGTCATATCACGCTGCTGGCGATGAACAATGACGGCGTCAAAAACCTGATGCGATTGTCGACCAAAGCCAACCTCGAGGGGTTTTATTATAAACCGCGCGTCGATCATGATTTGTTGCGGGAGTATAACGAGGGAATTATTTGCTTGTCCGGTTGCATCGGCTCGGAGGTTTCGGAGGCTTTGCGTGGTGACGATTACGAAACGGCGCGGAAAATCGCCGAGTTTTATCGGGATATTTTCGGCGATAGGTACTATTTGGAATTGCAGGATCACGGGCATGTTGACGCGCCCAAACATTATGACGAGCAGAAAAAAGTCAATGATGGCCTCGACAAATTACACGATGAACTCGGCATTCCGCGCGTGATTTCTTGTGACGCGCATTATCCGAATATTGAGGACACGGACGCGCATGAAGTATTGCTCTGTGTCGGCACTGGCGCGCTATTGTCTGACACTAATCGCATGAGCATGAAAGATTTTCAACTGCATGTGACCGACCCGAAAGACATTATTGCGCGTTGGGGGCAGACGCATCGCGACGCGATTTTGAATACTAAGAAAATCGCCGATAGGTGCGTGGTCGATATTGAACTGGGCGGTATGTTGATTCCGACATTTGCTTGTCCGGACGGCAAAACTGAGGAAGAATACTTGTCGGAATTGGTTTATAGCGGGCTGGCGGAGCGTTACGGTGGGATTCCGCCGGAGCAGGCCGAAAAATTGACAGCGGCGAAAGCCAAGAAGTTGCTCAATAAGGAACAATCGGAGCGGGCTGAATACGAATTGTCCGTCATCAGTAAAATGGGCTTTTGCGGTTATTTTTTAATCGTTTGGGACTTCATCAAATGGGGCCGTGAGCAGCGCATCGTTTTCGGGCCGGGTCGCGGTTCGGCGGCCGGTTCGATTATTGCTTATGCTTTGAGAATTACTGACCTCGATCCGCTGAAATATGATTTGCTATTCGAGCGATTTTTGAATCCTGACCGCATTTCGATGCCGGACATCGACATTGACATCCAAGACACGCGGCGCGACGAAGTGGTTGAATATTGTGCTAATAAATACGGCCAAGACCGCGTGTCGAATATTTTGACATTTGGCAAAATGGCGGCGCGCAGTTCGGTACGCGACGTGGCGCGCGTGTTGAATGTGCCGTATGCCGATGCTGATAAATTGTCGAAGACGGTGCCGGATTTAATTCAAGGCCGGCATGTTCCGTTGAGCAAGTCGGTTGAGGAAGATTCTGGCCTGCGGGCCGCCTACGGCGAGGGCGGTTGGAAGCGCGAAGTTTTGGATTATGCTAAGCGGTTGGAAGGGACGATTCGCTCACACGGCGTCCATGCTTGTGGCGTGGTGATTGCACCGGATGCTTTGGTCAATCATTTGCCGCTGGAAATGGCCCAAAAAGGCGTCATCGCGACGCAGTTCCCGATGGGCCAGATTGAAGATTTGGGCCTGCTGAAAATGGATTTTTTGGGCCTGTCCAACTTGACCGTGATTTCCAACACCATTCGCATCGTGCGCAAAGTTTATGACGAAAATGTGGATTTGTCGCAATTGTCGTTGGAAGATAAAAAAACTTACGAGTTGTTCCAGCGGGCCGATACGACGGGCGTGTTCCAGTTGGAATCCGGCGGCATGAAGCGTTATTTGAAAGACCTCAAAGCGTCGAAGTTCGAAGACATCATCGCGATGGTGGCGCTGTATCGGCCGGGTCCAATGCAGTTCATCGATTCGTTTATTCGCCGCAAGCACGGCAAGGAAAAAATTACTTATCTCGATCCGCATATGAAAGAGGCGCTGGAGACGACTTATGGGATTTTGGTTTACCAAGAGCAGTTCATGCAGATTTCCAAAGACATGTGCGGATTTACCGGCGGCGAGGCCGACACTTTGCGCAAAGCGGTCGGCAAGAAGAAAATGGATATGATGCTGGCGCTGAAGCCGAAATTCATCGATGGGGCGGTCGAACGGTCGGGCGCCAAGCGGGCTGATATGGAAAAGTTTTGGGAGCAACTGGTCGAGTTTGCCAATTATTGTTTCAACAAGAGCCACGCGGCTTGTTACGCCCTGATTGCTTATTGGACGGCTTATCTCAAAGCGCATTATCCGGCGGCTTTCATGGCGGCTTTGATGACGTCGGATTCTGGCAACACCGACCGGTTGGCCATCGAAATCGCCGAATGTAACAAAATCGGCATCAAAGTTTTGGCGCCGGACATCAATGAATCTTTCGAAGAATTTGCCGTCGTGCCGGAAACCGAAAACGTCCGTTTCGGCTTGGCGGCGGTCAAAGGCGTCGGTCGGACGGTGGTCGAAGAAATATTGGGCGTGCGCGAAAACGGCCCGTTTGAATCGATTGAAGATTATTGCCGCCGCGTCAATTCGCGCATTTCTAATAAAAAAGTTTGGGAAAGTTTGATTAAATCCGGCGCTTTCGACAGCTTCGGTGACCGCTCGGACTTGTTATTCAGCTTGGAAGCGATTTTGGAATTTGCTCAAAAAGTGCAGAAAGAAGCTGCGTCAGGCCAAGCCGACTTGTTCGGGTTGATGGAAGAAGATGTCACGCCGGAGGGCGCATTGGCGACGGTTTCGATTGCTACCGCTCCGGACAAGCACACTGACAAGGAAAAATTAATGTGGGAGCGAGAATTGTTGGGGCTGTATTTGTCGGCGCATCCGCTGGATAAGTACGACGGATTTTTCGCTGCCAACGGCGAGCCGATTGAAAAAATCACGCCGGAGCGCGACGGTCAAAGCGTCGAGATTTGCGGCATCGTCGATGCTATTCGAATTATCAATACCAAAAAAGGCGACAAGATGGCTTTTGTGACGGTCGAAGACAAAACTGGCGCTATCGACGTAGTGACTTTCCCCAGTGTTTATAAAGACATCGCCGACAAGTTGGCGCAAGACGAAATCGTTCGCATTTACGGCAGAATTTCCGGCAAAAGCGCGACTGGCGCGGCGGTGCAGGACGCCAATGTCATCGCTAATAAAGTGATTTTTGTCTCGGATGATGATTTGAGTGCGGCGCCGGACGGCGACGGCGCCAGCAAGCCTAATTCTTCACCAACTGAAACTCAGGAACCAGATTTAACAGAGGAAAATGCAGTTGAAGAAACTTCACCAACTGACAAAAAAATCTATATCCACGTCAAAAACCCCGACGATACTGACAGTTTGACGCTGGCCAAAGAAGCGCTGGTGGAATTTCCCGGCCCGTCGGAAATCATCTTGGTTTTGGGCGAGGACAAAAAAGACGCTTTGCGGCTGCCGTTTACCGCTCGCGCCTGCGAGGGCTTGGTTGACAAATTAGCTAAAGTTTACGGCGATAGGGCGGTGGCGTTGAAATGAACGGGAGGGTGGCATGGAAAAATTGAGACAGAGCAACAGTAAATTCATCTGGGTGGCGCTGGCAGTCTTGGTCATGATAGCGGTGGTGCCAAACGGCACTTTCACCAAGCTAGCTAGTTTCGAGCTGGATGCTTTGACGATTTCGGCCCTGCGTTACACGATGGCATCACTATTGCTGCTGCCGGTTTTCATCATCAATCTCAAAAAGCACGGCCGAGCTGTTCGCAAAAGGTTGCGCTTCATGATTTTAATGAGTTTGCCGTTTTCGCTGGGTGCGTCTTTGTTCACGATGGCGTTGAGCCTGACCAGCGTGTCGTTCGTCTCGATTTTGGATTTGTTTTCGCCGATTGTTTTCGTGATATTTTCGGCGTTGATTGTCAAAGACCGCATCACGCGGCACGCCATCGCCGGCATGATGTTGGCGGTGTTGGGCGCCGTCGTCATCGTCGTTTTGCCGATGGTGATTGGCTCCGGCGCGGTGATTGAATTTGGCTGGTTGCCGCTATTGTTGATGATGGGGTTCATCATCATCGAGGGGACTTATCCGGTTTATCTGCGAAAAGTCAACGAGACAGGCGTGCCGATATTTTCGGTGACGTTCATCGGTTTCGTGTGGGTGGCGATAACTTCGACCATCGCGACTTTTTTCGTGCACGGTGCCGATTCGTTTGCGAAAATCGGAGAGCTGTCGCCGACTGGCTGGCTGGTGATTGCCTATGGCGCCATCATGATTTCGATTATCGCGCGGGCGGCTAATATCAAGATTTATGAAAAAATCGGTACCGCCACGACGGCCGCGATTTCGTATCTGTATTATTTCCTAGCCATCTTGTTGCCGGTGTTGATTTTCCACGAGAATTTGTCGTGGGAAATGTTCGTTGGCGCTGCCCTCGTCATCGCCGGCATCTTCGTGACGCGGCGCCACCCGCACAAATATAAGCACGTCATTCATCACAAAAGTAATTTATAAAGGAGGAACATGAGTTTGAAATTAGACACTAGGTATATTGAAAATATGATAGGTGGGGCGGATTTTGCGGGCGTGCTGGAACGCGCCCGCGCGGCGCACGAGACGGTGCTGCGTGGCTCTGGCGCCGGCAGTGAATTTCTCGGCTGGCGGGACTTGCCGGCGGATTACGACAGAGATGAATATGCTCGAGTCAAAAATGCGGCCGAGCGCATTCGGCGCGACAATGATGTTTTGGTGGTGATTGGCATCGGCGGGTCTTATTTGGGCGCGCGAGCGGTGATTGAATTACTAGGCGGCGCGGACGATGGGCTGGAAGTGATTTTCGCAGGGAAATCTTTGAGCTCCATAGAACTTGACCAAGTTTTGCGGGCGCTGGACGGCAAAGATTGGGCCATTAACGTCATATCGAAGTCCGGCACCACCACCGAGCCGGCCGTTGCGTTCAGAATTTTGCGCGAAAAGTTGATAGCCAAATATGGCGACGGCGCGCGCGAACGGATTTTCGTGACGACCGATGCGGCGAGGGGCACGCTCAAAGAACTAGCCGACGCTGGCGGCTACGAAACGTTCACGGTGCCAGACGACATCGGTGGGCGCTATTCGGTGTTGTCGTCGGTCGGGCTATTGCCCATCGCGGCGGCCGGAATTGACATCGACGCATTGATGCGGGGAGCGGCGGCAGCGCGCGATGATTTGACGAAAAGCGGGGACAATCCGGCCATTCAATATGCCGCCCTGCGCAACTTTTTGTACGAAAAAGGTTATTTGGTCGAGGTTCTGGCTTGTTTTGAGCCGTCGTTTGCATCGATGAACGAATGGTGGAAACAATTATTCGGCGAAAGCGAGGGTAAAGACGGCAAGGGCATTCTGCCCGATTCGCTGATTTTCACGACCGACCTCCACTCGCTCGGCCAATATGTCCAAGACGGCCGGCGGCAGATTTTCGAAACATTCATCAATCTCGAGAGTTCACCTGTGGATGTTGAAGTCCCAGCCGGCGACGATGGCGATGGATTGGGCTTTCTCGCTGGTAAAAGTTTGAATTTTATCAATCAAAAAGCTTACGAAGCAACAGCGCTGGCGCATTCCGGCGGCGGCGTGCCGGTGCTGTCGCTCAACCTGCCGAAAATCGACGCCGAGAACATCGGCTATCTCATCTATTTCATGGAGGTGTCTTGCGCCATCAGCGCCTACATGCTAGGCGTCAATCCATTCAACCAGCCCGGCGTCGAGGCATACAAGAACAATATGTTCAAACTATTAGGCAAAAAATAACCCACAAAAAAAGTCCGAAAAAACCCTTGCAAAACCATACCACTTATGCTATACTAGAGACCAACTATGTTCAAAATAAGTAAAAATTATAAGAAAAGCGGCAGGAACTCTCTCTCTCTCTCTCTCGTGAGGGCAGTCCGATGGCTCACTGAGAGAGCTAGAATGAAGATCAAGCGTCAGACGAAAACTGCAATATCAATCATCACGGCGAGCATAATATTGGTTGCGGGTGTTTTCTGCGTTCAGTACTTCGCTAAAGCAATCAATGTTACCGATATCACACCTAGCACTGGTTCGATTACTGGCGGGCAGGAAGTTACCATCACCGGCGACTTTGGTTCCAACTCGATGCAGCAAATGACCGCCGAATACTGTGCGAACGAAATGTCCACCTATCCAACAGGCGACGATAAACCTGACACCATTACTCGCATTGACGCCAGGGACAATCAAGAATACCGAATCAGAAAATTAGCTGATGGTAACTGTTGGATGATAGACGACCTAGCATTACGACTAACACAAGGCATGACCCTCACCTCCGATACCACCAACGTTCCCGAAAACGAACCCAAAACAGTAGACTTCGCCTGGGACAGTTTCATTTTAGGCACCTATGATGGTGATAGTAACTTTGTAAAGACTGGTTACCTAACAGTAAATGGTTACAGCAGCCCTTATAGCTCTAACTTAGACGCCTGGCGCCAAGTAAACCCCAACGACTCAAGTATGTCCAACAGCACTAACTGCATAAACAACACAGGAAATGCTGATAATGGCGGAGTGTCCTACAGCCCAAACTCCAAAACCGGCTGTGGCTACCTATACAACTACTACACAGCTACAGTTGGTTCAGCCGCCCAAGCCGACTATAATAATGGTAAGGGCGCTGGCTACATCGCCCAACAATCCATCTGCCCAGCCGGCTGGAAACTACCAAGTGGGCAAAACGCCAGTGGAGACTTTGGTATATTGGATAAGGCCTACCCACCAGGCACCGGCAGCGGTCATGACCTAGTCAACCCAGATACTCAGGGATTGTGGCTGTCGGCGGGCGCTTGGCAGGGCACTTTTAATGGCAACTACAGATCCAGCCTCGGCAATCAGGGTTTGGGTGGCATCTACTGGTCTTCGTCGGTTAGCTCAGCGGAGGACAGCGCTTACGGCGTGGCCTTTTTCTACAGTGACTATGTCTACCCAGGTACCGGCAGCCTCTATCGGGACATCGGGCTTGCGGTTCGTTGTTTAGCCGACAAAGATTACATGTCCGCCCCGGTCGCCCCAGTTGTCATTATTGGTGGCGTGGCGGCGACAGTGGTTAGTTATTCAGATACAGAAATCGTGATAAAAACTCCAGAACATTCGGCCGGTAAAGTCGACGTGACCGTAACTCGTGGCTCGCAAACTTTCACATTATCTGACGCTTACGAGTATTTTAACGTCCCAGACGTGCCAAACACCGGTACTGCTAAAGCCTCAGTGACTATGGTCGTCGTCCAAAGCAGTCTAGCGACGCTAATTATTGCCATAATCGGTGCCGTGATATTTATAACCAAACCCAAAAAGGCGCCGCGCCGCTGAGTCTATACTGGTTGGTCGCCTCATGAATTTATGGTACAATGATAGCATGAGCATTTATAATCTTGAAATAAAAGAAGTCTTGGTCGAGCTGGGTTCGCGGGCGGAGGGTTTGAGCGCGGCGGAAGTGCGCCAGCGGCGGATAGAGTTCGGGTGGAACAAGGTCACGGTCAAAGGCGAGCCGCTGTGGCGGAAATTGATTGAACCGTTTTTGAATATCATGATATTGTTGCTGGTCGTCGCGGCTGGCATCAGCCTTTATCAAGGCGAGGTCATCGATTCGGTGATTATTTTGGCGACGATTATGTTGAACGCGGCGATTGATTGGGTGCAAACTTGGTCGACTGAGCGGGTGTTGAAAAAACTGCGCGAGACTGACAAGCAAAAAGTGGCGGTGCGGCGGGGCGGCAAAACCGTGCACATCGATGTGGCGGAATTGGTGGTGGGCGACATCATTCACATCGGCGAGGGCGAAAAGGTGCCGGCTGATGCGCGCATGATGGACGGCGATGGCGTTACGATTGATGAATCGGTGTTGACCGGCGAGAGTTTGCCGGTGACGAAAACTTCGGAAAAAATCAAAGGAGCGCTGGAAGTTTACGACCAAAAAAACATGTTGTTTGCCGGCTCGTTCGTGACGCGTGGCTCGCTGACGGCCGTCGTCACGCAGACTGGCAATCACACGCAATTCGGCAATCTCGCACAGTTGGCGGCGATGGGCGGCGGCGAGGCCAGTCCGGTGCAGAAGAAAATCGACAAATTAGTCCGGCAGATGATATTGGCGACCTTTATCATTTCGACCATCGCGTTTATTTTGGCACTGCTGCGCGGCATTGAATTTGCTGAGGCTCTGCGGTTCATTTTGGCCCTCGCGGTGTCAGCGGTGCCAGAGGGCTTGCCAGTGGCGATTACCGTCATATTGGTGCTCGGCATGCAGCGCATGGCCAAGCAAAAAGCGCTCATTCGTAATATGCGCGCCATCGAAGACATCGGCGAAGTGACGGTCATCGCGACCGACAAGACCGGCACTTTGACGAAAAATCAAATTTCAGTGCAAGATTTTTGGAATCAGAAAAATCGCGACCAAGTCAGTTTTAAACGCGAAATCGCCCTGTCGATTAATGACGCCAAAGCCAAGACTGTCGACCCGCTGGACATCGCGCTGAACAGCTTCGTCGCTGGCAACGGCCCGAAAACCAAATCCGTCCAAACCGTGCCGTTTAATTATCAAACTTCGGTCAGCGGCAATGTTTGGCAATTGGGCAGCGGTAAATACTATTTATATGTCAAAGGCGCGCCGGAGAAAATCATCGCTCGTTCGCGCTTGACGCGGGCTCAGCATAAAAAAGTTTTGAGCGAGCTGCATCAGATGACGCGGCGCGGCGAGCGGGTGATTGGGTTCGCCAAAGTGAAATTGCCCAGCCATATCAAAAGCCAGTCATCAGAGCAAATTCTCGAATTAATTCAAAAAGGCCGCCGGCATCGATTTGATTTGATTGGGCTGGTCGGCATGGCCGATACGTTGCGTTCGACGGCGGCGCATGCGGTTGATTTGGCGGAACATGCCGGCATCGATGTCAAAATGATTACTGGCGACCACGCCGAGACGGCTTTGTCCATTGCGAAAGAACTCAATATCGCGGGCGATAAAGACGCGATTTTTGACGCCACGAAATTGGCGACGCAGGCAGTGGCGCCGGCCGATGTACGACGGGCGACAGTGTTCGCACGAGTGGTGCCGGAAACGAAATTCAAAATCTTGGAAATGTTGAAATCGAGCGAAATAACGGCCATGACGGGCGACGGCGTCAACGACGTGCCAGCGCTAACCAAAGCCAATGTCGGTGTGGCGATGGGCTCCGGTTCGCAGATTGCCAAAGACGCCGGCGACATCGTGCTGCTGAACGACAATTTCAAATCCATCGTCGATTGCATTCGCGAATCGCGCGTGATACTCGAAAATATCAAACGTATGTTGGTTTATCTCATCGCCACCAATGTCGGCGAGATTTTGGTTTCGTTGGGCGCGTTGTTGGTCGGACTGCCTCTGCCGTTGACGGCCGTGCAAATATTATGGATTAATCTGATTACTGACACGTTGCTCGTCATTCCTATCGGGCTGGAGCCCGGCCACGCCGAAATCATGAAACGAAAACCCAACAATCCCAAAGCGCCGATTTTGTCCCGCCAAAGCATCGGGCTGATGGTGCTGCTGGCCGGCATGACGGCCGGCATGACGCTGGGCGTTTATAGTTATTTCCTGCACAGCGACGGCGCCGAATATGCTCGCACGATGGCTTTTGTGACGCTGATTTTCGTGCAAATTATCATCGCTTGGACGGTGCGGTCGATGCACACTAGCGTCTTCAAATACCGCGTGCATAATCCGAAATTTCTATTGGCCGTCGTGGTGTCGCTGGTTTTTCAGGGTTTGATTATGTTCACAGCGCTGGGCGAGAGCATGTTCAAACTTGTCGACATACGCTTGCCGGAGCTCGGCATCGTGTTAGTGTCGACCATGATAATCACGCTGGCCCTGACTGAGCTTTATAAAGTTTTGACGCGAGGGCGCGAGTCATGATTCAATTTTTGGCGGATTGGTTATTGATTATCGTCGTCGCGCTGGCCGCCGTGTTGTTTTTCTTCGGCGCGCCGAAAAAGCAGAAATTAAACCGAGCTGGCATCATCATCATGGCCAGCTTGACAGCACTGCTGGTCGCCCGCGCGATGAGCTTCGTGCCAATCGACGAAGCCCGCCCGTTCGTCGAGCAAGGCTTGGCCGCCGGCGCCAGCTACATGAGCAATCCGGGCTTCCCGTCAGACCATACGCTGCTAGCTTTCTCGGCGGCTTTCGCGGTGTTGTTCATGACTAAATTCAAAAAATTGGCTTGGGTCCTATTCATCCTCGCGGCACTAGTCGGCGTGGGCCGAGTCCTCGCCCTCGTCCACACGCCGCTGGACGTTTTCGGTGGACTAGTCGCCGCTGGCTTCGGTGCTTGGTGGTATGTGATTTATTATCGTGAGAAATTGGTGGGGTGATTGATATCAAAAATGACTAACAACTCGCGCAACATGTTTAATGATATAAGCTTCAAGTTGTTGGGAATAGGCTTCGGCATCGGTAATGAAGCGCTGTTTTTTGCGGAAAATGGGTTTCAAGTTGATTATGTAGAAAGATTAGAGACCGCACGTCCATACGCTATACGGGGTCGTTATTTGGAGGGAATAAGCCATCTATGCTATTGATTAATTCGCGTGAGGCCCAGAGAGTCTTTGAACCATCGGCAAAGTGTGGTAGAATATTTAGCATGAAACATGGAAAGGGATTTTAAATGAGCAAGAAACAACAGGTGTTGTCGAGAGTTTTCGGCGACCCGCAAAAGAAAATTTTGAAGCGTCTCAATAAAAAGGTGGTGGAAATCAACGCTTTGGCGCCGAAATATGAGAAAATGAGCAAAAAGGAATTGGCCGAGCAGACGGATATTTTGCGTAAGAAATTTGAAAAATTGGCCAAAGAAAACGCGGCTGATAAACCACTGAAAAATGGCAAAAAAGCCAAGAAAGTCAAAACTCCATCGCAGGACAAGGCGCAAAAAGCTTTAGACGCGATTTTGCCGGACGCTTTCGCCATCATTCGTGAAATGGCCAGTCGAGTACTGGGCCAGCGGCATTATGATGTGCAGCTAATCGGCGGTATCGCGCTGCACGAGGGCAATGTCGCCGAGATGAAAACTGGCGAGGGCAAGACTTTAGTGGCGACTGCGCCGCTGTATCTGAACGCTTTGACCGGCAAAGGTTCGCATTTGGTGACGGTCAACGATTATTTGGCGCAGCTGCACGGCGGCTGGATGGGCTCATTGTATCACGCGCTGGGGCTTTCGACTGGCGTCATCATCAACGAAGCGTCTTTCGTCTACGACCCGAATTATAAAAATGAAAATCACTACGACGAGCGCATGCAGCAGCTCCGGCCGGCCACGCGCAAAGAGGCTTATGCGGCCGATGTGACTTATGGCACTAATAACGAATTTGGTTTCGATTATCTGCGCGATAATATGGTGTCGCGACCGGAACTTTTGCGCCAGCGCGAGCTGTATTTCGCGATTGTCGACGAAGTTGACTCGATTTTGATTGATGAGGCTCGCACGCCGCTCATTATATCAGCGCCGGCCGCCGAAAATCCGCAGATGTATATTCAATTCGCCAAAATCGCTAAGGCTTTGAAGCAGGAGCATTATACGCATGACGAGAAGCGCCGCTCGGTGACATTGACGGACGCTGGCGTCGAGCAGATAGAAAAAATGCTCGGCATCAAAAACTTGTATTCACCCGAACATGTCCGTGCGGTTTATCATATGGACCAGGCGCTCAAAGCCCAAATCGTCTTTCGCCGCGACAAAGATTACGTCGTCACCAATAACGGCGAAGTGGTCATCGTCGATGAATTCACCGGCCGTTTGATGCAAGGTCGCCGCTATAACGAGGGCCTGCACCAAGCCATCGAAGCCAAAGAAAACGTCAACGTCTTGCAAGAAAGCCAGACTCTCGCCACAATTTCTTTCCAAAATTATTTCCGCTTGTACAGCAAATTGTCCGGCATGACCGGCACGGCTTTCACAGAAGCGGAAGAGTTCCAACAAATTTACGGCCTCGACGTCATCATCATTCCGACCAATATGCCGATGATTCGCAAAGACCACAATGACAAAATTTTCAAAACCGAGAAAGGCAAAGTCGCCGCCATCGTCGATGATGTCAAGAAATATAATGGCGAGGGTCGGCCGGTGCTGATTGGTTCGGCGTCCATCGCCAAAAACGAGTTGATTGGCAAAGCGCTGGACGCGGCCGGCATTAAACATGAAATTTTGAACGCCAAAAACAATGAACGCGAAGCACAAATCGTGGCCCAAGCCGGCCAAACAGGCGCCGTCACGCTCGCCACCAACATCGCTGGGCGCGGTACGGACATCATGCTGGGCAAAGGCATCGCCGGCAAAGGCGGATTGGTCGTCATCGGTTCGGAACGGCACGAAGCTCGCCGCATCGATAACCAGTTGCGCGGACGCGGCGGCCGGCAAGGCGACCCCGGCGATACGATTTTCTATGTTTCGACCGAAGACGATTTGATGCGAATTTTTCAAGGCGACAGGATTTCCACACTGATGAATCGTTTGGGCGTGCCGGAAGATCAGCCCATCGAGAACAAAGCTGTTTCGAAAACTTTGGAAGCGGCGCAGAAGCGCGTCGAGGGTTATAATTTCGACATGCGCAAAAACGTCGTACAATATGACAACGTCATCAACCGGCATCGCAAAGTCGTTTATTCGGTGCGCCGCAAAATTTTGCTGGGACAAGATATTAAACCAGAAGTTGAACGTTTGATTTCCGAGCTGGTCAAAAAACTGGTCGAAGTGCCAGCGCGGGCCAATCCGGAATTTGCTGACACTTTCGTGGAGGTTTTTCCTCTGTTGAAAAGCAAAATTGACGAAGTTGGCGCTATCAAAAACGACGCCAAGCGTGAAAAGCGGGCCATCGAATTGGTCGAAAAACTTTACGCCGATCAAGAAAAAGCTTTGACGCATGATTTGATGCGCGGGGCAGAGCGGGAAATTTACATGCAAGTGCTGGACGTTTTGTGGATGCAACATATCGAAAACATGCAGCATTTGCGCGAGGGAATTCATTGGCGCGGCGTCGGTCAGCGCGATCCGTTGGTGGAGTATCGCCGCGAATCGCAAAAATTATTTGACTCATTGCAGAATACTTTGCAGACCGAAGTGCTAAAAGTCGTTTTCCACCTGCGCCGCCAAGATGTTGCGCCGCAAGATGTATTGGACGACGAGTATGACAGCGAATTGACTCGCGCAGCGGCCGGAGCGGTCGAGCGCGGCGTCAACGAAATGGGCTTGCCGGAAAAGCACGCTTCCGACGACGATTTCAAAGCCAAAAAGTCGGCCCAAAAAAAATCATCGAAAAAATCCGTCAGCAAAAAAAAGAAACAACAGCGCCAAAATCGTAAAAAAGGCCGTCGCTGATGAAGCACGACGTCAAAGAAGTCATCTTGCGAAATGGCGCGCGCGGGCTGATTATCAATGTGCCGGACGCGCCGGTCGTGGCGACGCAATTTCATTTTCGGGCCGGCGAGCGCTACGCCAAAGAAGGCAAAGATCAGACCGCTCACATCATGGAACACATGGCGTTTGGGGCGAACGCTGAGTATGCCAACGCCCACGCTTTCGACGAAGATTTCACGAAAAACGGCGCTTATAATAATGCTTGGACGACCGATTACAGTATGTGCTACGTCGCCGAATGCGCTGGTTTTGAATGGGACCGGATTTTGAATTTGCAGCGATTGACGATTTGCTCGCCGAAATTTATTGCCGATGAATTTACTGCTGAAATGGGCAATGTCAAATCTGAATTGACGGGCTACCTGAACGAACCGAATCGCGTTTTGTGGCCGAAGATTGGTCAAGAATTGGGCGAAAAGACGCTGACTATTTCCGAAAAAATCGACAGCCTTTCCAACATCACACTGCCCGATATCCGCGCTCATTATCGCGCTACTCACACGGCTGAAAACATGCGCTTCGTGGTGGCGGGTGACTTTGATAGGAAAGAATCGCAGCTAACACGAATACTGAATAACTTCGATTTGGACAGCGGCGAGCGTCTGTCGATTCCGGTCGACGAAATTCATTCATTTGAGCCGTTCGCAATTCGTCGCAAAGATGTTTCCAATATCACGTTTGGCCTGACTATCAATTTGTCGCGGCGGATTTCCGATTCGGAAGCTACGGCCATGAGCTGCCTCGACCACATTTTGAACGGCACTTTGCATGGGCTGATTTTGGGGACGGCGCGCAAACGCGGCTTGCTATATGACATCTGGAGCATCACTAGCCGCTATGAACATAATTCGTCGTGGGATTTCGGCGCCGAAGTGAATATTGATAAAATCGACGAGTTATTCGACATCATTGCTCGAGAATTAACGAAAATTAAAAAAGGTGAACTGGACGAAAAATTCGTCGAAGCCTCGAAATTATACGCGCTCGGCCGCCATCAAATGAGCAACCAAACCGTCGGCCAATTGTCGCGCTGGTACGGCCAACGCTATTTCTTCGACGGATCGACCGACAGTTTCGAAAATTCGCTGGAACGCATCGAAAGGTTGTCGACCAAGCAAATCATCGCCGCCGCGAAAGAATTTTTCGACGCTAACACGTGGGGCATCGGCATCTATGGTAGCGTCGACAAAACCATCGCCGAGCGGCTACACGCGAAACTGAGAGGTATTTTTGAGTGATGAAGCTAATCGACGCGCACTGCCACATTCATAGTTCGGAATATGATTTTGACCCGCTGGAGCTGCTCGCGAATGCTCGGCGCGTTGGTGTCAATACGGTCGTTTGTGTCGGCACGAGTGTGGGCGACAGCCTCGATGCTATTAAATTCGCCGACCAAAACGACGGAGTTTTCGCGCTGATAGGCGTGCATCCGCACGGCGAATCGGACGTCGATAACAGTGACAGTCTTGCCTATGACGAAGAAGTTTACAGCGCTTTGCGGAAAATGCTTGAGGAAAATAGTGGTAAAATTGTCGGGCTAGGCGACATCGGCCTCGATTACCACTATAAACCGTTCAATCGAGCAGCCCAAATGGAATTATTTCGCCGCCAATTGAAACTGGCAGCCGAATTCGACCTGCCGGTCAGTTTCCACGTGCGTGAAGCATTCGCAGACTTCTGGCGAATTTACGACGAGTTCAAAGTCAGAGGCGTACTGCACAGTTTCACCGGCACGCCGGAAGAAATGAAAGAAGCGCTGAAACGCGGGCTCTACATCGGCGTCAACGGCATCGTGACGTTCAACAAAGAGCCGAAACTTGCCCAAGTTTTCGCCACCGTGCCGCTCGACCGCATAGTCCTCGAAACCGATGCGCCATATTTGGCCCCAGCGCCCTATCGCGGCCAGCAAAACCAGCCAGCTTACATAAAAGAAATCGCCGAGTTCATGGCCGACCTGCGCGGCGTTCCAATGGCCGATTTTGCCAAAATCACGACTGAAAACACTAGGAAATTATTTTCTTTATAATCAACCATGACGACGAATTACAACGCAGAGAAAATCATTAGTTTTTTGATAAAATTGTCATGACAAAATTACTTCTACAGGGGTGTTCGGGTATTGCTTTTCTGTGCTAAGTGTGCTATAATGGAATGTTATGCACCGATGTGTTGAGGCATAACAGGGGCGGTTATCATATTGTCGCCCAAAAGAAGAAAGGAGAAAAAATGACTGAAAACGAGATTTACCATATCGAGAAAGATAGCTCTGAATTTACAGAGTCGGTTTCTGTTGTTTCTCCTGTTGAGACTGCCGCCTCGAGCACGAATGACCTCGATGTTGAGGCCGCGAGGAATGATATCGAAGTTATTTTCTCTGGTGGACATGAGGTTTTGAACCGGCCCGAAGCTGGCGTCGCCCTGTCTTTGTATGAAAGGTATACCAAGCAAACAGAGGAAGACGCGGACTATCAATTGGCTGCCCATGCGGCCGAAAATGACATGCGTCGAGTTTGGACCACCCCTATAGAGCCGGCTCATGAATACCTCAACACCAGCGGAGAACTGCGCATTGGTCAAGATATTGAGGCCATACGGCTCCAACAAATCACAGATTCATTAAAGGTAGCCGCATAAATGATTAGATTGCCAAGATTAAAGCGACGTTTGACGCCGGTAGAGGTCCGGCGCAGCTTGATTCGACTCGAGTCAGACGCGGTCGGGCGCTATCTTTTCGGTGAAGTGCCGGCCGGTCACGAGCGGGAATTTTACTGCCTCGACGATCATACTTGGGTGTGGCGCGAGCAATGGGCGGAGAGCGGCCGCGACATCACCCAGACTGTGCGCTATGAAGTGCGTCCGGACGGCATTATTAAAAATGTCGACGGCGTTTACAAAAAATTAGACCACAATGAGCTGGAAAATCTGAAAGCCGCTATGCGCATCTATCACCAAGCGGTCAAATCGACTGTCTACGGCTATGGCGCATCGCAAAATCTTATGATACAATCATAAGTAGCATGATGAAGAAGTCGAAACAGCAAAACCATTCAGAAGACGTCCTCGACGAGCGGCTTGGCATCGTCATGAATTCGATTAATGAGGCCGTCATCGCGACTGATGTCGACGGCTATATCACGACTTTTAACGCAGCCGCGATGGACTTGCTCGATACTAACGTCAACCTCAAGACCAAGAAAATCGGCGACTTCGTCAAGGTCAAAGACGACAAAGGCCACGCCGTTGATATCTTGGATTATACGCGCGAGGAGGATCGCGCCATCGTGCGCGATGATTTATTATTAGAATATCCGGACGGCGAAAAAATCAATGTCCAAATTCACGCTACGCCAATTCGCGGTCGGGACGGCTATGTCCCCAGCGGCCACAGCTTGCCGGTCGGTTATGTTTTGTTGATGATGGACATCACGCGCAAAAAGTCGCTGGACGAAGAGCGCGACGAATTTATCTCTGTTGTCAGCCATGAATTGCGCACGCCAATCGCAGTCGCAGAGGGCTCATTGTCAAATTTGAAATTAATGCTGGACAAAGGTGTCGATTTCGACACGATGAAATTTCAGCTCGATATGACGTACGATCAAGTTCGCTATCTTGAGCAAATGATTAACGACATCAGCACATTGTCGCGAGCTCAGCGCGGCATCGGCAGCGACGCAGAGACCATTGACGTGGCAGAATTGGCCCAGCAGATTTCCGGCGAATATGCGCCGATGGCAGAGGAGAAAAAGCTGAAATTCAAATTGGATTTGGGCGAGGGTTTAGGCGAAGTCAAAACCTCGCGCCTCTATCTGCATGAAGTTTTACATAATTTCATCACTAATTCGCTGAAATATACTAAAGCCGGCAGCGTCACGTTGTCGATTAAAAAACAGCCGGCCGGCGAATTGCGGTTTGCCGTGACTGACACTGGCATCGGCATTAGCAAAAGTGATCAAGAGCATATTTTTGACAAATTTTACCGCAGTGAAGATTACCGCACGCGTGAGACTTCCGGTACTGGCTTGGGGCTTTACCTAGTAGCGAAATTGACCAAAATGCTAGGCACGAGAGTCGAAGTAGACAGCGACCTCGATAAAGGTTCGACGTTTTCTTTCACTCTGCCGCCAACGAAAAAAAGACGAAGCGAGGCCTGATGCTGCGAACCGCTTGGACGAAGTTTCGCTTCCCGCGTACGCTGCGCAGCGAGAACCTGCCGACGCTGACGCTCGGCATACCGGCGCGCAACGAGACTTTGTCGCTGGTCGATTGTCTGAACAAAGTCGAAAATTTGAATTATCCCAAAATAGAGACCATCGTGTTGGACGATCAATCTTCCGACGACACGTCGAACGCGATTCGCGGCTTCGCCCACGCTGGCGTTCGTTTTATTTCTGGCGAAGAGCCGGCTAGTGGCTGGATCGGCAAGACTTATGCGCTGGCGCAAATCGAAAAAGCCGCCAGCGGTGAGTTTATCGCTTTTTCTAACGTCGATATTCGCTTGTCGCCAAACGACCTGAATTATATCATGACCGTCATGAAAGAAAGAAAATTAGACATGATTTCGATTTTGCCGCGCCCGCAACATGAATTTGCCATCGCGGCGCTGATGGAGCCGCTGCGTTTTTTCTGGAACGTGTTCTTGCCGCTGACACGCGGCCGTCGTCCGATCGGGCATCGGCTATGGGTCATTCGCCGGTCGACTCTAGCCAATCTCGGCGGCATCGAGGGCCAAAATTATAAAATTGCGCCGGAAAACGGCTTGGCCCGCCGCCTGATTTCGTGCGACACTTACCGGTTTTATATATCATCCAGTGGAATAAACGTCCGCAACACTGAAGATTGGCGTCATGAACTATCGTCGGCCGTGCGAAATTCATTTCCGATTTATAAACGCCGCGCTGGATTGGCGGCTTTGGGTGCGCTCGTACATCTATTATTGCTGTCGCCGTATATCTTGATATTTTTGACTTGCGGCGCGGCATGGTGGGGTTGCTTGTCGGCTATCATCATAGAAAGCCTCGCGGCAATTTTTTATGCGGCATTAGTGCGCAAATCGTGGTTCTTCGCGCCATTATTCTGGCCGTTTCAGCTCATCCAAGAAGTCATGGTCACCATCGTCAGTCTCTTGAAATATAAATATGGTACAGTAGACTGGCGCGGTCGCGACATCCGCCTCACCGTAGTCCGACCCGACCGCCATCCCGACTACCGTCCAGCCGAAGAATACATCGGCGATTTCCACCTCGCCAACGACAAAAACAAGATTAAAAAGCATCAACATAGGTGATGTGCAAAAAATTCGAACCCATTTGCATTCCCAAAACTATTATGCTAAACTAACCAACATGAAATACACTAACCCAACTAATCAAAACCCTCTGGGGGGGGGGGCATTCAAAGAACCTAACCCCCAACACCCCA
>JAISBI010000031.1 GCA_031266275.1 Candidatus Nomurabacteria bacterium
GTATCAGCCGTCAAAGAAAACGACCTGATACCGGGCACTACCACTTACGTCGACAAATACTACGCCATCGCCAAGCTAGCCGACAATAGGTGTTGGATGATAAGTAATTATGCTAAGGCTAGTGGGATTTATATTACTGACGTAACGAGCACCACTTGGGGTAATGCCGACAATGCCTTTAACAACGCTTTATTCACCGATCCGGCCGTAGCCACGCCTATTAATGGCACTAGAACTTGCACTGGGGTTGGCTATGCTGCCACTATAGATGATGCTATAACTTTTCTTGCTGACTCTGGCAGTAAAACTGCTGGCTCCATTCATAATTGCGGGTACCTTTATAACTGGTATGGTGCTACCGACGGAACCGGCCTTAAAAACCTTACCACCACCATCGCTACAGGTTCTATCTGTCCAACTGGCTGGCATCTGCCAAGCTACGGCAAGGTGGATTCTGCTCCACTCGGCTGGGCTAGCAACAATGAATTCGGCGATCTCTACGCTCCAAACGCTTCTTTCGCTAGATTTGTCGGCACCTCTTCGGCCTGGCGCGGGGTCCACGCAGGACGCGTACAAATTTCACAACTAAATAATCAAAACACCCACGGTTACTATTGGACGTCCTCGGCCAACACTCCTGCCAATTACGCTTTTCATCTCTACTTTACTACTGCATTAGCAATAACCAATCTCACCTACGACTATAAGTGGGAAGGCAAATCAGTGCGTTGTGTTTTAAATGTTGATTGACTATGATAGGCCCATCAACTAAGTCATCAAGTGACAGACAAAACACCCCATGTTATAATATGATACATGATAATCGAAGATGAGGATTTTGGCGCCATTGCAGTGCGGCGGGTCGATAGCCGGTATATTCGGCTGAAAATTGATGAACATGGTCAGGTTAGCGCTTCTCTGCCGCGCTATGCGACGGTGCGGTCGCTCAGGAAATTCATCGACCACTCGCGCGTTTCGTTGAAAAAATCCATCGCGAAAATCCCTAAAGCCGCCAAAAAGCTCAGCGAGGTCGAGCGCAAGAAATTGAAAAAACGGGCGGAATTTTATCTGAAGCGACGGTTGTTCGCTTTGGCGAGCGAGCATGGGCTGAAATATCAGCGCGTGCGAATTATGAACGCCAAAACACGTTGGGGGTCGTGCAGCTCGACGGGGACGATTTCGCTGAATTATGCGCTGATGTTAGCGCCGACTCATCTGCGTGACTATGTGATGTTGCACGAATTGACCCACACATTATTCATGAATCATTCGCGGGAATTTTGGGGTAAGTTGGGCCAATTTTATCCCGATTACAAACAGGCGCGCAAAGAGATTAAAAAATACAGCCCGTATTTATAGGGCTCGTGCTTGCCGTCGTCAATTCGATTTGTTAAAATTATGGAATGGAAAGTTTGAAATCTTTGCGCCAACTGGAAGAATGGAAAGATAGAGACGGGGCGCCTAAGTCGGGCGAGACGTCGTCGCTTTGCCGCCAGAATTTGCACATTAGTTATATTTTGGAAAATTTGCGCTTTGATACGAATAGGATAGCGGCCCTGAACGAAGCGGTTGGAGTCAAGACGCATGTTTTAACAGAGCATGATGGTGAGGAGCCGGCCGTCGTTCATGATGCGAGGGTGGATGATGGTTTGAGGCTGAGGAGTTTTGTATCAAAGATCCATTACCCAAAATTATACAAAACATTTTTCGATTTCGATTTTAGCACCTACATGACGGAAGAAGGCGGGGAGTGGCGAACGTATATAACGGATCTGGCCATATGCACGTCGTTTAATCGTCAGTCGTTGTCGCGTTTTATGACGGACGTAATGAGCGAAAACAGTTTAGACGAAAGGCAGGACGTAACGGCTCATTGTAAATTATATGAACGGGCCATAGAGGATAGCTATAAGTATGCATTGAAAAGTCAATTGTACGTATTCAACGTGGCTACTGAAGAGTTAATTCTTGGTTCTAAATATAGTTTTGACGTACCGGATTTTCATCGGAGGAAGCGCTCCAGGCGAAAGGCTATCAATGAAACCATTAGGAAGATTTTGAGCAAAGGTGATTTAGTAACAATCGCCGAACGAAACGAATAAATGTGTTAAAATATACAACATGAGATTAGACAGGTTTTTGGCGGATAGCCGCCCCGAACATAGCCGCTCGGTTTGGCAAAAGTTTATTAAATTGGGCCGAGTGCTAGTCGATGGCGCCACAGAGAAAAATATTTCGCGTTCGGTCGACGAACGTAACTTGGTCAAGTTTGAGGCGCCACCCGCGTCGGATTTTTCGGACCACAGCTTGCCGGTGCTGTTTGAGAACGAAGATGTTTTGGTACTGAACAAACCGGCTGGGATTTTGACGCACGCCAAAGGCGCGTTGGACGAGGAATTTACGGTGGCGGAATTTGTCCGGCCGAAATGGAGCGGAGCCAGTTCCAATCGGTCCGGCATCGTTCACCGACTAGACCGCGCCACGTCGGGCGTCATTATCACGGCCAAAAACGAGCGCGCGGCGCGTTACCTGCAGAAGCAGTTTTCGGAGCGCAAAGCCAAGAAAACTTATATCGCCGTCCTAGCGCACGCGCCGAAAAATCCGGCGGCCAAAATCGATGCGCCAATCGGCCGCAATCCGAAGCATCCAGCCGAGTTTCGCGTCGACGCCAATGGTAAATCGGCCGTAACGAATTATCGAGTTTTGGCGGTGAATGAGGCAGGGCAAGTCGTCGCCGAACTGAAACCGGAAACCGGCCGGACGCATCAATTGCGCGTCCATATGGCGTTTGCTGGCGCGTCCATCGTCGGCGATGTGATTTATGGCGAGGCGGGCGAACAGATGTTATTGCATGCTTATAAACTAGAAATTTCAGTGCCGGACGGTGATAAAAACCGGCGCATGACGTTCACGGCACCACTACCGGAATACCTATTGAAAGGATTTGACGATGTTAAAATTGACTAGCCAGTCGCTGATTTTGGAGGGCGAAAACATCGCGGCGTTGCGGGCCGAAGCAGAAGCAGCAGCGCGTGAGTTGGGCCGTTTCATTTATATCGAACACATGGACGGACAAAAATACGTCGACGAAGTGAAGCGGATTTATGAATACACGCGCGGCGTGCGCAGAGAGCCGTTCGCGGTCATCATCGACGCCGACAGTATTTTTCGCAGTCCGGAAGCGCAAAACGCTTTCCTGAAGATTTTTGAAGAGCCGAATGAAAATATCTATTTGATTTTATTGACGACGAAAGCGCAAAAACTATTGCCGACCATTCGTTCGCGGGCTAGCCTAGTTAGTGTCAAAAGTACACAAAGTCTCGACACGACTGAAGCGAGAAAATGGCTCGACAGTTCGATTTACGAACGGTTAATCGCCATCGCGAAAATAAAAAAACGCGACGAAGCAGTCGAATTCGTCCGAAACATCGCGCAGCCGCTGCCGCAACTAGCGACCGAAAATCCGAAGCTCGTCAAATCCGCCGACATCATCTCGACCACACTCGATAACCTAATCCAAAACGGCAACGTCAAAGCGCAATTGACGAATTTGGCCATCAATTTATAAAAAATCCGGCCCAAAAACTTGCATAAATAACCAAATCGGTATAAAATGATAGTGCTAAACATTATTTTCAGAGTCGTTTTACGTCTAGCAGAAAAAATTGCGGCCATATCGCAATTGCTCTGCTAGAAAGCTCTGTTGATTGTAGTGTTTAGCGACGGATATGGTCGCTATTTTTTAATAAAGAAAGAGGGTATGATGATAGATCGCATGAAAAACACCGCAAAGAAACTTTGGTTGCCAGCCGTCACAGTGTTGGTCTTGGGCGCGTCGATTTACGGCATGGTCAAAGCGACCGATAGCGTGACGGTAGTGCTGACCGTCGGCGGCCAAACCAAGTCCGTCGCCGTATCGAAAGGCGGCTCGGCCGAAGTCGCTTACGACACGATGACGACGTCGGACAACGAATACGGTTATAGTTTGCGCGCGGTGCAGGAAACTCAAATCAGCGGACTGACCATCAAACAAGCCGACCGCGAGTTGAACGCCACGCCGATTGTCGTGGATAGTTCTGAAACTGCCGTGAACAAGCACAAGGTTCCAATTGTTTATGAGGTTTTCGCTGACGCGAACGTTAGCAACGGCACTCATTACCTGTCGGTCAATTATAGAATATCTGAGAATAAAGAAAATTCCGTTTTAATAACTGATTTCGGCGTCGGCACTTTCGTCAATGTCACGCCGACGATTTCTAGTGATGGTGGGTATGATGGCGCGCCGATGTTTACGATTGTGGGGAGACCTTCTTATTCGGACAATCCGTACAATCTTTCAGCTGGTGGGTACTATAAATGGTCGGCTTATCTGCGCTGGGATTACGAGTTAGATTTTACGGATTTAAAAGAAATCAGTTATTATGCTCGACAGAATGCTCTTCACGGGAGGTCGTATTTATTTGTCAGCGATGGCCTGTTCAATGCCAATAATAGTAGCGCCGCAGGGTGTCCGTCAACTATTTCAAACCCACTCCCGCCACTGACTGTTTCATATGCTTGCGGCGGGGGCATTGGATATAGCCAATTCCCAAACACGACAAATTGGCTAAAAGCAACTCTTGATACCAGTAATGTGACTGGAGTGCATATATTATCTATACTTGGTGGCTATAGCGACGGAACTGGTAACGCCGGTTCCAGCATTTCATTTTCAAACATCAGACTAACGTATTACAATTAAAAAAACCGTCAAAAGAGCTTGATTTTTAAAATTTTTTGTGCTAAAATGAATCTTAGTCTAGAACGATAACAGATTGGAAACCACCAAATTTATTATACTTTGGTCTGTCAGTAGGTTTAGACTGCAATTTAACAATTTGATAGTGCAAGTCAATTTCGTCAGTATTTTTTTATGTTAGTATTTAAACTAAACAAGCTTTCGTCTGGATGGGAGTTCCAAACTCTCCATAAAGACGAAGCTTTTACGGAGAGTTTGATCCTGGCTCAGGATGAACGCTGGCGGCATGCCTAACACATGCAAGTCGTACGCGACAGATTCACTTTTGACTCATCGCCCTTTGGCTAGGACGATTAGATTTTCCTTTAGGAAAATCTAATCTTACGGGCTTCGAAGGGATGAGGGATGAGATAAAAGTGAATCTGTTGAGTGGCGGACGGCTGAGTAACGCGTGGGAACGCACCCCGAACTGAGGGATAACTACTCGAAAGAGTAGCTAATACCGCATATTTTCTTTGGAACAAAGTCTTCGGACGGTTTGGGAGCGGCCTGCGTACGATTAGATAGTTGGTGAGGTAACGGCTCACCAAGTCCACGATCGTTAGCTGGTCTGAGAGGATGATCAGCCAGACTGGAACTGAGAACGGTCCAGACTCCTACGGGAGGCAGCAGTGAGGAATCTTCCACAATGGGCGAAAGCCTGATGGAGCAATGCCGCGTGCAGGATGAAGGCCTTCGGGTTGTAA
>JAISBI010000036.1 GCA_031266275.1 Candidatus Nomurabacteria bacterium
ATTAGTCCGTTGCTGTCGATTATGCGCAATACGCTCGGACGCGATCCAAATCGCCGGATTGATTTGTGGTATAGCAACCGTACTACCGACGACATTGTTTTTTTGGATACGTTAAAAAACTTGTCGGCGCGCCACCGAAACTTTCGTGTTCAACATTTCATAACTCAAATGGATAGCGTTCCAAAAACATATCGACTCGGACGCATTGATATTGCTAAGCAAAAATTACCAGCCGACTCGTTTTATTTTATCTGCGGCCGCGAAAGTTTTGTCGGTGATATTTGGCACGCGCTCGTGGCGACGGGCGTGGCGGAAGATAAGATAGCCACGGAGACGTTTTACTAATGGAAACGATGGTTTTAGACAGTCCGGCGGTAGAAGAAATAAGTCCGGAAATAGAGGTCACGCAAACGACTTTGGAAGCCAAGCTCGCGCCATCGTCGCCGCCAGAAGCCACATCCAAAGGGGTGGGGGCAGCAGCTTGTATTGGAGTATGCGCGGCCTGTCCAATGGCGGCGTTTTGTGCGTCTTCGAAAACTGGAGATAAATCACAATCTGATGAAACTACCGAAACTTCAAATGATGACCCGTCGCAACCTGGCGAAACCACTGAATCCGACGACATTGCTAAATCTGGCGGCCTGGTAACCGGAGAAAGTTTTAGCAAAGATCCAGATATGGCGCCAACTGGCGCAGGGCAGACATTTCTTGACGAGTTTTTAGGTGCCAGCAAAAAACCAACTCAGATCAAGAGCGAAGCTAAGACCAAACCGATATCTAAACCAGAGCCTAAACCTAAATCGAGTTCTGCGGAAGGTAACAAGGAAACGGAAGCTCGCGAATCGATTACTGGAATTCAAGAAACAATTAAAATCTCAAAACCGAAAACAGACGAAGCGAAACTGAAGACAAAGCCAAAACTAAAACCAGAAACTACTTCCGCGCCGGAACCAGAACCAGAAATTTCAATTACCGCAGGCAAAATCGAAACCAAGCTGGAGTCACCGAACAAGCTCAAATCCGATAAAATTCCTTTGGCGATCAACACTGTTACGAGTTCGATTGGGTCTAATAAGTCCACAGTCGATAAACCAGCCGAAAATCGAACAATTCCAAATAAGATTATCGCGACCGCGAACCCGCCAAAACCAGAAACTGGCGTCAAAAACGTTTCCGTGGAGATTGACCAGACAGAAATCCTCCCAAAAGCCATAATTCCGCCTAAAGCTGAGAAGCCTCAAAAAAGCCCGTCAAAAGGCAACAAACCAGTGCCGCCAAATCCAGTCGATGAATCACTAGTTCAAGATGATGTTGTAAATAATACAACAACGGAATTAGATAAAGAAATTATACCCGAAAAAAAGCCAAAAGAGACAAAAAATAATCCAGAAACGCCACTTATTTCCAATGAATCACAAGCAGCTGACGATGATGAACCTCTAGTTATTGCTGATCCAACAGAACGCAAGGAGGCAATTAACTTGTCCTTAGACACCGCTGAAAATATAGAGAAAAATCTACTACCTGTTCTGCCGTCACCGAAACAAGACAAACCCAAAACAATTCACCAAGAACTAACCGAAGAGGCAAAAATAACGCCTGTAGTACTGGAAATAAACAGTGCCGATACTATCGTTCGCAATACAAAACCCGAGATTCCGCCCGATCAGCTTTCCTGCAAACGTCATGAAACAGTAGTCGAATCAGAAGAGCTGCCGGAGGAACCATCAGACATCAGCTACGACGTGGAACTTAACGCTCACCTAGAAATGACAGAAATTACGGCGCCAGTCATTGAGTATGCTATTGAGATCGCCGACGAAATCGACCTTGTTGACGAAGCTGACGACGCTGAGGAAGAAATCTTGATTGAACGGGACATGATAACTGTATATGACCGATCGACAACGCTAAATGAAGAATACATTATGACTATCAGAAAAAACGTCGCACCAGTCGATGATGACAATGACGAGTTATTGACAACGATCATGGTCGAGGAAGCTGCAATTATGACAGTCGGAGGTTCTAGCAGTAGGACTGTTACCGGGACTGCCAATCGCTATCGCCACTTGATTATTGCTTTCTTGGGCAGAGAAGTCACAAAGAGTCTTCACTGCGGAGCTGTTACGACTTGAATTTACAAATTATTTTTGCTCGGCCTGCTCAGCGGCTGGTTTGGGCTTGCGAAATGGATTTTCAAATGGCACAGCGTCTGGACTTGCGGCAGCTTTGACACTTTTGACGACTTTCTCACGCACGGTCGGTGTCTTGACAGTGATTCTATCATTGTCAATTGCCAAAATCTGGTCACGGCTGACGGTTAAATGCGATATTCTAAAACTCTTGGCTAGTGTTGGTTTTAGATATAGCTGTTGAATCATAAAGTCACCAGGATTCAGTGTATAATTCTCGACACGTCCGAGCCTATGTCCCTGTTCATCCACGACATGAATGCCGTTTAGTATGAAACCATAAGAAATCACCTCGCCGAGACGCACCATACCTTCGGGCGAAAGGATATTATCCGATGAATCGACAATTGCACCCATTTCACCAAACTCGCGAATGTCCTCTGCAAACAATACGGCCGGATCAAAGTCAACCATCGGTCCACTGACATAAAAGGCCACAATTTTCAAATTATGCGGATTGATAATCGGCTCACCAAGTTTAGCCAACGGCTGTCCCGTCTGCAGCGACATCACTGATGCTCCCGACATGTTATTGATTGTGATTAACATAATCACATTGTATCATCTCCTATGCTAAAATGGAATAGTGAAAGTTTTAACTGATGCAGAGATGCGAAAGCTTGGCGCGAAGATCGGCGCTGAACTACGCGGCGGCGAGGTTTTTGAGCTAGTTGGCGACGTCGGCGCGGGCAAAACGACTTTCGTCAAAGGTTTAGCGCAGGGCCTCGAGGTTGATGACGATGTCCAAAGCTCCAGTTTCACGATTAACCGCAATTACCAGGGGCGCGACGGTTTGACGCTGAGCCATTACGATTTCTATCGTTTGGCCGACGCGGGCATTATGTCGCTGGAAATCGCCGAAAGTTTGAGCGAGCCGAAAAACATTGTGGTGGTCGAATGGGGCGAAAGCGTGCGCGATGTGCTGCCGAAAGAACGTATTGTTGTAAAAATTACATACTTACCGGAAACCGGCCGAAATGTGGAGATAAAGCCGTGATTTTAGCGCTCAAAACCGCCAATCCAATCGTCGAAATATATCTGTTAAACGATAATAATCCTGCAGGCTCCGAGCTTGCAAAAAAGTCCGTGAAAAATGCGAAAAAATGGGAAGCTGGCCGAACCCTGGCGAAAAATCTGCTCGGCGAAATTGAACAACTCCTTGCAAGAACGGAGCTTATAAAAAACTGGGAGAATTTGACCGGAATAATTGTCTTTCGCGGCCCGGGTTCGTTCACGGGCCTGCGCATCGGCATCACTACGGCCAATACTTTGGCTTATGCGCAGCAGATTCCGATTGTCGGCACGACCGGAGATAATTGGCTGGCGAACGGGCTGGCGAGCCTGGCGAAAAAACAAAACGACAAAATCGTTCTGCCTGAGTACGGCGCGCTGCCGAACATTACTATTAGTAAGTTGAGGTGAAAAACTTGACTCTGAAACGCTAATGATATAAACTTATAATAGCGAGAGTTTTTACAAATTCATTTGTGAAAGGAAAAGGTTGTGGAAAAGATAAAGGGGATGTGTTTGTGATACGATGCATAGGAAGAGGTCGGTATTTTTAGGTTACCGGCGCTGAGGGTACGTTTACGGTTAGCGGGCGGTTTGCTACTGTTGATGGTTGCGTCATTTGGCTGTATAATGACTTGGACTAATTGGAATCAAGAAGCTGACGCTATCGCTTCCATTGGTCGAGTCTATCCCGAATACGGGTCATCGCTTGGTGGCACGCAGGTTCAGGTGCAAGGCCAGGGTTTTAACGCTATAATGACCGATGTCGCACTGGGCGGCGAATTCAGTTGCGGTATCAGCGACGGCAAAGTCTTCTGTTGGGGCCGAAATGATTACGGTCAGCTCGGCGACGGTACAACGACCAATAGATTGGTGCCGACACCGGTTGATACGAGTGGTGTGTTGAACGGTTTGATGGCGAAAGCGATTACAGCGGGGTTGTATCATACTTGTGTGATAGCTAGCGATGACAATGCTTATTGCTGGGGCTGGAACGATCGCGGGCAATTAGGTAACAAGACGACAACTGATAGTTTAGTGCCGGTCAAGGTCACAAACGAGGATACTTATACCAGTACCGCCGTGTTAAACGGTTTAAACGTCACGGCCATTTCCGCTAGTAATAATTCGACGTGCGTGATAGCGAGTGACGATAATGTCTATTGCTGGGGAGCGGGAGACATGGGACAACTAGGCGACGGCAATGCAAGCGACAATTCCGAACCAGTTGGAGTGATAATTCCTTCTCCTCCGGTATCTTTGTCGGCTGATGCTATTAGCGGTGGCGGCGACCATTTCTGTGCCATCAGTGGTGGCGCAGCGGTTTGTTGGGGCCAGAACGATAACGGTCAACTCGGTAACGGTGGGTTTGGTGCTAGCAACGAAGCAGTTTTGGTTGATGATGGCGGCGTGCTGAACGGTTTGACTATCACGGCAATCGCAGCTGGCGGCAATCACACTTGCGCCATTGCCAGCGACCAAAAGGCTTATTGTTGGGGCTACGGTTATTACGGCCAGCTTGGCAATAATTCAATAGCGAGCG
>JAISBI010000041.1 GCA_031266275.1 Candidatus Nomurabacteria bacterium
AACTTTCGACGATCCGAACAATAGTCGTACCTATTCTTTGCAAAATTATGTCAACTTCGACACATATAATCCAAGTATCTACAGAGCCGAACCAGGCGACAAACTTTGCACCGAATTGACTATTGGTGCGGATTGGGCTTATGCATCAGATATGTATGAGCAGAATAATGAGGCTGTTATCGAGCTGTTAGCAAAATCTGGCGGTATCGGCGATCAAATTGATGCTTTAATAGAACAGGGAGCTCAAATCGAGGCCGCCGGAAATTATAAGTCAGAATTTGAAAAATTAGACGACGAAGAAGATCAAGTGGAACGAGACATAATAACTTTACGTGAAGAGATACTCAACATGCAGCTAGGGATACCAACTTTAGAGAATCAGATATGGTCCTTAGAACGAGAGATAGACAGGCTAAACAATAGCATAGGAACACAAGAAGAAAACGTGGAGAATTATACGTCACGGATCAATAGCTTGCACTCTACCATAAATATAGAGACTGATTGTCCCATCGTTACGGCCAGTGAAAGCTCATTAAACGATACACAGAAGACCCGCTTGGAGGCTTTGAAAAACTTGATATATGCCGGTGGCGTGAATCTCCTTAAAACTTATTGTGGGAGATTATCGACTGCGCAAAATAACTTGGATAATTACCGAGCAACCTTAGCGACTAAGCAAGCAGAAAAAGACGAAAATGATAGAAAAATAGCAGAATATAAGGCCTTACTGCCAGTGAGGCAAACCACACTTTATGAAAAAATTGACAGATTAGCTCAGATACCTAGCGCTCGCGCTGAACTATCCAATGCACTAGACCCTGCGCTAGCCGCCATTAATGCGCAAATTGATGCGCTAATGGCACAAGTACTAAGCTTTGTAAGCACTCAAGTGGCCAGCTATACATCAAGCGCTTGTACCACCATGATTAAAACTTCCAACCTGCAACTCTTCGGCTCCAACTCTTGGAGCGGCGGCAACTATGGCACGACCTGTAACAGGGATGCTGCACTGAGTGGTGGTTTCGAGGGCAAAGTGTCCAAAAGATTATCCGGCTCGTGGAGTCAATATGGGCTATTGTCAACCGGAGATATATCAAATTTTGGTAGCGGAGGGCACATAGACGATAAACTCGCCAACTCTATTTTTGCCAACGCTAACGCTTCAGGCGGTATTGGCGACTTGACGCAGCTTGGTCGCTATACCGGGTCTCATTGTATAACCGATGTATATGATTATTACAACAGGCAGATAACCGATAATTCGGGAAAGGTCACCCACATAGAGCACGAGATACTTGGATCCAATGATTGGTCAATCTATAGGCCCGGCACCTTCACAATCGATGTAAGCAAGCTGGACAAAAATAAATGGGAAGAACTAGGAGAGGACGGCCTGCAAAGGTATGACATCTACAAGGTCGAGAATGACGTATTACTAAATAGCACTAGTATGCCTAGCGGCAGGGATATTATCTTGCTGGTGGACGGGGACGTTACTATCACTGGAGATATAAAAACTAAAAATAGTACCTTCGGCACTATTTACGACATTCCGCAGTTCACTTTGGCAGTAACGGGCAATATCATAGTAGAGCCGACCGTACACGAGATATATGGAGTTTATGCGGCGCACGATCGCAGTGCTGCTGACGGCAAAGCTGGCGGAGTATTTTATGATTGTGGCCTCATTGACGAGAACGAAGCTAAAAGCACTCTCAAATTCAGATATAGTGGTCTATGCTCGGATTATAGGAGTGAAATAGGAAACTCTGCATATCCCAGCCCCCCCTTCACGTACTACCAACCAAATAATGGCAGCCTAGCTTTAGCCGCGCAAAATGTCGGTCTGACAGTCAATGGAGCCATCGTAGCTGACGGGACACGCTTCCACAGGACTAATGGAGTGGAGAGCATCCATGATGCGACACCGGCTGAGCGTGTTCGCTATACACCGCTGATATACTTACAGGAATGGGCTTACCGGAACAGAATACAGAATGAGATGAAGACTACACTTTATCGGGAGATTGCGCCGAGGTATTGATTCATAAAACCGCGTGGCCCCCAGACGAAATTCATGAACGCTTGATGTTGTCATTAGAAAAGTATATACTTTTAAAGAATCTTTGATGAGTGTATCATCTAAGGAGAGTTGCTATGGAGCTTTTTGAAAAATTATCTAGAAAATTCGCGCTATTTTTATATAAAACATTCTTTAGAGTTTTGGCGTTTTTGAGTAAAATATCATATCGTTGCGAAGCGAGAAAATTATACCTGAAGAAAGGAGACTCTCTTACGAGAAATCAGACGAGACAAATCAAGCGCTATTGGAATCGGTATACTAAAGACTTCGATATATCGTTTCATAAATACTATATAAAAAGAACAGGCAAATTTGACGTAAGATTCATTCCGGACGATTTGTTCGCGGCCTATATCGACCCCTATTTAAATAATCGTGAGATAGAAAGCGGGGTAGCCGACAAAAACTACTTTGATATGTATTTAAAAGGTTTCAAAATGCCGAAGACATATGTACATTTAATTAACGGCCAGTATTTAGATAATGATTACAAGATTATAACTTTTAAAAAAGCTTGTGATATCCTTGTGAAAGAGGACCGGTTTATAGTTAAGCCCAGCATGGTTTCTTATGGCGGGAAAAACATTAAGCTTTTTAAAAATGTAAAATTTAGCGAGATTAAAAAATATCTAGATAGCGATATTTCTGATAATTTAATATTTCAAGAGGCAGTGGAGCAAAGCTCCGTAACTGCAAAGCTGCATCCTGACTCAGTAAACACCATCCGGATAATGACCCTGATGATAAACGGTGATATCAAAACTCTTCATTCAAGCTTCAGGATTGGTGTCGGCGATGCCGTGGTTGATAACGCCAGCTCTGGTGGGATTTATTGTGGTATTAATGACGATAATACGCTCACAAACTATGCGTGTGATGCGTTTGGTAAAAAGTTTAACAGACACCCCGACGGCGGCAAGTTTGGAGATTTGGACTTCATATTTATGGACAAGGTACGTGAAACAGTAAAAGCTGCCGCGCAACGATTTCCGCATTTCAGGCTAATAGGCTGGGATATCGCCATTGATAAAAAAGATGAACCAATAATAATAGAAGCCAACCTTACTATGAGTGGGCTAGATGTTATTCAGACGATTTGCGGCCCTGTCTTTAGAGAATATACAGAAGACGTTCTCGATGAAGTGTTTAGGAACGCGACCAAAAGGGAGCCCTATATTGACATAAATCAATTTATTTAGTAATATAGTGCCGATATATACATGATGAGTAGATATTATGAGTTATCTAAAAGTAAAACAAGCGCCTTGTGTAATTGTTGATAGTTTTATAGCAGACAATGATGTGTTTTCTCTTTTTGACACCCCCATCAATATCCTTTTTCTAGATGCTTTTATAGATAATATCACCAAGTTTAAAAATATTTTTGAGCGATTTTCAATGCCTAATAACATCTTCTTTTCATGTAAAGCGAATAAGAGCCTAGCATTCTTAAAATTTGCAACAAAAAACGGCTGCGGCATAGAGGTTTCAAGCTACTATGAGTTAATAGATGCACTAAAATATACTAATAAAATAATAGCTTCAGGCCCCGCCAAAAATGTTGAATACCTTAATTTAGCGATAAACAACGAAGTGGCCATTTCGGTGGACGATATTAAGGAGTTGGAAGAAATCATAAAATTAAACTCAGAAGTTGCAGTTTTACTGAGAATATCTGATCTGCTTAACATAACAAGCAGATTTGGCATTGGCATCTCCCAGATAGATGCGTGCTTGAAACTGATTAAAAATAGCAAGATAAAATTATTGGGCTTTTCGTTTCATATCAACGGCTACAATCTAGATGATAGAGTAAGCGCCATAATTAAATTGCTGACAATCATAAAAGACAAAGACCTTGAAATAAAGTACATAGACATCGGAGGAGGGCTCCCAGTAAATTACTGTTCAAAACGAGATTACGATAACTTCATCAAGAATAACAATGAGCGCCTGTACTTTAAAAATAGAAAAATAAGTAGCTTCTACCCTTATTACAGTGAGACAGCAGGTGAGCAGGCATTGTCTTATATTTTAGAAAAAGTAAACAACAAACTGGACGGGATAGAAATAATAGTTGAACCAGGAAGGAGCTTGTTGAATAATTGCGGAATCAGTATTTACAAGGTAGAATATCTAAAAAATTTGCCTAGCGGCGACAATCTCGTGGTAACGAACGGAAATATTAATTGCTTATCAGAACAATGGTTCAACACAGATTATTTGATAGAGCCTGAATTATTTAAAAGAGAAAAAACCAAAAAGTTAAGCCTACCAATATTCGCTAGTGTAGCTGGTAACCTATGTCTAGAGCAAGATATGCTGACTTGGAGAAAAATAAAATTTGACTACCTGCCGGAAAATGGGGACTATCTAATATATTACAATACAGCCGGTTACCAGATGGACTCTAATGAAAGCACTTTTCATAAAATACCATTGGTGCAAAAAATGGTTGTCAAAAAAGCAGGAAAAGGTTATAAAATAAAAAAGGATGCGGATTATGATTGTAAATGAAATAACGGGCCTAATCGGCAACACTCCTATGCTGAAATTGAAAATGAAAAATAATAAATGGCATGTGTTTTTGAAGTTAGAAAAATTTAATCCAGGTCAAAGTATGAAAGACAGGATGGCTTTGAATATGATAGAGGAGGCAGAGAGAAACGGGGAGTTAAGACCAGATGGAACAATAGTAGAGTCTTCGAGTGGTAACACTGCCATAGGGCTAGCTATCATATCGGCCGCCAAAGGCTATAGGTTTATAGCAATAGTAGACCATCACGCTTCAATCGAAAAAATCGACATGATTAAGGCTTACGGTGGAGAGATAGTCATCGTAGAAAATGATAAAAAAGACGGAGAAATTGCAGTCGTGGAGCGGGAAGCAACAGCCAAAAAGATTGCAAAAGAAATGCCAAATGCTTTCTACCCCAATCAGGCAGATAATGTAAACAATAGAAACGCATATATTGATACATTGGCAAAGGAGTTGATAGACGATTTAGGAGTGGTCAACGAGCTTTATGGGGCGATAGGGACGGGTGGCTCGGTTTGCGGTACGGCAATGGGGCTAAAAAAACTAAATAAAAATGCGACCATAAACGCGGTGGAGCCTGACGGGTCAATTATTTTCGGAGGGGAAGGCAAGCCATATTTTCAGTCTGGCACTGGGAATCCTAGCGATGCTGAAATACCCGACATCATAGATTACGATATAATTGACAATAACTTTTATGCAACTGATAAAGAAGCTTTTAATACGTGCAGATATTTTGCTAAAAAATATGGAATTTTAATAGGCGGTTCGGCCGGAGGCGTTCTTTTCAAGGCGTTGGAAGATATAAACAAAAAATCCTCGTCCGGAAATGCAGTCGTCTTGCTATGTGACGGCGGTGAAAAATATTTGAATAATATTTTTAATAATGAGTGGATGACTAGAAACAATCTACTCGATATGACTATAGAAGAAAAAATAAAGGAATGGATTTAGGATGGCAGGTAAAGAAGAATTAATATACTCGGGAATACCCACGTTTATGGGCGGCGATTTTATTAAAGAAAAGAGCATCAAAAATTACGACGTTGTATTTTTGGGCGTGCCCACAGATTATGGTGCTTCATATAGATTGGGTGCAAAATACGCTCCGAGACAACTGCGAGAGTATTCCTTTTGGGATAGAGTCGACGGTTTGCCGATGTATGATTTAGATAACGAAAGATATATCAAAACCAACAACTTGAAGATAGCCGACATAGGCGATATTGAAGTCAGCCCGACAAACCCAACTGAGAATCAAAACAACATAACTGATATGGTATGTAAAATTACGAAAAACTCATTCCCCTTGATTTGCGGAGGCGATCACTGCATAACTTATGGGAGTTTTCGAGGATGCTACAAAGCGCTGAAAGAACAGTGCCCTGATTATGAAATTGGGATCATTCATTATGATGCTCATATGGATATTGAGCAAGATTACCTTAATATGCCTGACGTTTGGCACGGGAATATTTTCCGAAAACTAATTGAAGATGGGTACCTAGAGGGAAAAAATCTTTATACGATAGGTCCAAGAGGTGTGGTCAATCGTAAATGGGTAGATTATTCTAAGGAAAACTGTATCAACCTTTATACGTCAAACAAAGTTAAAAAAGATGGCATAGAGAATGTTATGGAGCAAATTGCTGAAAGTAATAAAAAGAAAAAGATTAAATTCTACGTTACTTTTGACATTGACTGTATAGATATGTCTTATATATTTGGAACGGGTACACCGCAAAGTAACGGCTTGCCCGTCTACGATTGCGAAATATCCTTGAGGGCATTAAGAAAACTTGATATAATTGGTTTTGACTTGGTCGAGTTAAATCCTAAGCTAGACGATTCGCATAGTTCTTTCGTCATAGCGGCAGAGCTACTATTTCATTTCCTTGCATTTGGCTTCAAAAGGAGAGCTATATGAAAAAAATAGCAATTTTATATAACTTGAACAGAGGAAACTACGAATATGAAGCAGAGTTTGATTCCGAGCTCACGATAGACAGCATTCATAACGCATTAACGAATAATTATGACGTCAAAAAAATAGAAGCCGTAAAGGATTTTTCGTGGATAAAAGAGCTCAATAGATACAAGCCGGACTTAGTATTTAATGTTAGCGAAGGGTTTAATGGACCGGCAAGAGAATCAGTCTATGCAGCCATCTTGGAACAATTTAATTATAATTATTCAGGGCCAGATAGCACTAACCTACTGATGTGCCACAATAAATTTTTAGTAAAAAGCTTAGTCAAAGATATCGTTTTAACTCCTTTTGGCTACTCGGTACAAAAGACTCAGGATGTAGAAAAATTAAGAAATATCAAATATCCAGTGATAGTAAAATTGAATTCAGAGGGCTCTAGCATGGGGCTAAACGGCAAATCTATCGTGAAAAATCCTAAAGGATTGAAAAAACAGATAAATTGGCTGTTAAATGAATATAAAAGAAATATAATGGTCGAAGAATACGTCGACGGCGAAGACGTCAGTATGATTTATGTAGAAGGAATTGGCGCGATGGGACCATGTCTAGTAGACTGTGATTCGGAATTTTATGATTATGAAATGAAAACGGTAAAAGATTCAGATGTAAATATTTCGGTGGTTAAAGGCGATCATGCTAAGCTAAAAGAAACCACAATGAAGATTGCTAAAAGGCTAGATATTAAAGGCTATGCAAAAATGGATTTTAGATTAAGAAATGATAAGTATTATTTGATAGAAGTTAATGCGCAGGTCAGCTTTCACCCGACCGGAGAATTTATAACTTGCGCTAAAACTGATGATTATGATTTTAGTACCGTGATTAACCATATCGTATCTAATGCGCTAAAGAGTGATATCAAAAAAAATTCAGTAGGAATTAGTAATAACGATGTTGATAGATAGTGGATTAAAAAAAGATTACGAACGGCTAGTAGAGACTGAGTCGGTTCTCCCGATAAAAGTTTCAGATTTTTACCTCAAAAAAGTTAACGATGAAATAGAGCATATCGGAACGGGTGGTCCACTTTATAGGTCCGTATTACCGACTAAAGAACGTATCACACTTAAGGCCGACCATGAAACAAGAGATTACGTCGAGGAAGATAAACATTTGCCTATCAACGGGGTCGATTATATAATGCAAAAATACGATGATAGGGTTTTAGAGATGATAACAGACACATGTTTTGCCCATTGTCAATACTGCTTCAGAACCTACAACTTAGCGAGGTTCCAAAATTCTAACTCAAAAGAGACTATCAAAAATAAGGTGTCAGTGTTAAAAGAATATTTATCTAAAAACAAAAAAATATCAGAGGTAATTCTGTCCGGTGGAGACCCCTTAAGTATTGGCTACGATAATTTATCTTGTGCTCTGAGGGGATTAAAAGATTACAATACCAGAATCCACACTCGAGCGATTGTTTATCAGCCGGAAGTGTTTAGCGAAGAAACTATAGACTTGCTAAAAGAAAATGATACACGCTTGGTCTTTCACATAAATCATCCGTATGAAATATGTGACGTGGTGGAAGAGAAAATCAGGCTGTTGGGTAAAAGTGGGATAAGGCTGTATTCTCAATTTCCATTACTTCGAGGGATAAATGACAACCACGTTGTGCTCAATCAATTATTATCGAGAATGGACGACTTACGCATACGTCCTTTGTCCATATTTATCCCAGACCCTATTTCTTACGGCGCCTCATTTAGAGTTAATTTCAAAAGGGTAGTTCAAATAATGAATGACTTGAATTGGAGCACTCCGTCATGGGTTAATTCGACTAGATTCGTAATGGATACGACCATAGGTAAAGTGAGGCATGAGAATATCAAAGAATGGGATGGGGATTGCATAATCTTTGCTAGAGACGGCAAAGAAGTAAAATATTATGATATTAACGAAGCATTAGATGCCCCGTCGGACATCGAAACTCTGTTATGGAGGGATAATCTATGAATATCAGCCACCTAGATTTTAATAGAAAGGGATTAAATGTCACATCATAACGCGTACGATAGTTTTCGAACCAAAAAAAGCATAGAAAAAAAGAGCCGAGCTAAAGAGAGAGCCTTTGGTAAAAGGGTGGACCTTGACGATGATTTCGTGGTCGAAGACTCCAAGAGCTTTGGCGTCGTCATAGAGACAAAATACAACGAAGCGCACGTTTTCTATGATGACGAAATCGTAGTTGCGGGTCTGAAGAGGAACATGAAAGGCAATATGAATCAAATCGTATTTCCGGGTGACAAAGTCGTCATTGACAGCGCTATGGGGAAATCCGTCATCCAAAACCTGATTAGCAGAACTTCTGAGCTGACTCGGATCAAAAAGGACAGCACAAGGTTGAATAATAACGGTAAAATTGAAAAAGTCATAGCGGCCAATATTGACGTCGGCGTCAACGTGGTTTCAGCGCAAGAGCCGCCTTTGCATCCGAAATTCATCGACCGATACTTGATGATTCTGCAAAACAGCAATATCCAGCCGGTTATTTGCTTGAATAAATGCGATTTGAAAACGGAGAAAGAGGAGCTGATTCTTGACGTATATAGGCGATTGGGCATCCCCGTTGTCGAGACATCCGCACACCAGAACATCGGTATTGAGAAATTGGCAGAATATTTGCGCGGTAAACAAGCGATATTTGTGGGCAACAGCGGCGTCGGGAAATCGTCATTGACGAACGCTCTGATGGACAGTGACGAAATCAAGACTAGCCACGTCAGCGAAAAGAGCAAGCGAGGCCGACATACCACGACAGCATCCAAGTACTACGTTTGGGACAAAGATTCTTCGATAATCGATACGCCCGGCATCAGAAGCCTCGACGTTTCTTCATTCAGTCCGATGGAAGTCAAAGATTATTTCCCAGAATTCGACGGGTTCAGTGATAAATGCAAATATAATAATTGCCTGCACTTCAACGAGCCGACTAGTGTCTGCGCCGTCAAACGAGGCGTGGACGATAAGTTGATAAATGCTGACCGGTATAAGAGTTATGTGAGGATAATGGAAGATGTGATGGGAGAAAAGCAACGGAACGGTTGAGGCTTGCGCATGGCTTCGGCTGGAATTTTGTGATATAATAGACCCACTATGAAGAAAATATTGAAAAAATTAGATGAGAATACTATTCAAATATCCGTGACGCTGGAGGCGGCGGAGTTGAAAGCGGCCGAGCAGACGGCTGCGGATGAATTGGCGAAGGACGCTGATGTCAAGGGCTTTCGCAAAGGCAAAGTGCCGGCGGACGTCGCGAAGAAGAATGTCGACCCGATGGCTTTAGCCAATCGAACGGCAGAAACTGCCATCAATAACGCGCTGGTGACGATTATCAACGAAGAGAAAATCCGGCCGCTCGACCGTCCAAATGTGGAATTGGGCGACTTCAAGCCAAACCAATCTTTGAAGTTTGTTGTAAAAATTACAACAGTTCCGACTGTGAAATTGGGTAATTATAAAAAACTTGGTGCTAAAAAGCCAGATTTCAAGATTCAAGACGCCGATATCGAGCAAGTCGTCGATAATTTATTGACCGGACAAGCCGAGAAGAAATCTGTCAAGCGCCCAGCTCAAGCTGGCGACGAAACTGTCATCGACTTCACGGGGCGTTTTACTAAAAGTGGCAAAGAATTTAACGGCGGCGACGGCAAGGATTTCCCGCTTCGACTGGGCGGCGGCCAATTTATTCCAGGCTTTGAGGACGCTATCGTCGGACACAAAACTGGCGAAGAATTTGACGTGCCGCTGACTTTCCCGAAAGACTACCAAGCAGCCAACTTGGCCGGTCAAAAAGTCATTTTCAAAACGAGAATCAAGAGCATCAACGAGCTGAAAAAACCGGAATTGAATGACGAATTCGCCGCGTCGCTAGGCGCCGAGCACATCAAAACAGTGGCCGATCTGCGTGCCGACATCGAGCGCGAATTGAACGGCCGCGCCGAGCGCAACACGACCGAGCAATTTCGCAGCGCTTTAATCGACGAACTCATCGAAAAAACCAATGTCAAAATTCCGGAAATTCTGGTGCTCGACCAATTGACAACGCTAGAGCGCGAATTCGTGCAAAATCTGACCTACCAGCAAAAATCGCTGGAAGATTACTTATCGGAGAAAAACCATAAGGATAAAGAAGCTTGGATAAAAGCCGAGCTCGAACCGGTGGCCGAAAAACGCGCCAAAGCTGGTCTGATTTTGTCAGAATTAGCCACCCAAGAGGGCATCACAGTGAACGACACCGAAACCGACGCCCGCATACAAGCCATCCAGATGCAATACAATGACCCGCAGCTCAAACAAATGTACGAAAATCCAGAAGCGCGCCGCAACGTCGCCAACCAGATTTTGACCGATAAAACGTTCGACCGACTGGTTGAGCTAAATAGCTAAAAACTTGCTTTTTCAAAACATTAGTGCTATAGTTTGGATATGAAACCGGAAAGTACACTCAAAAAAGATATCATTTATATCGATGTGGACGACGACATCACGTCGACTGTCGGCAAGATAAAAGATTCCAACGGAGAGTTGATTGAGCTGGTGCCGCCCAAGCGGCCGGGCTTTTTGCAGAGCGCTGTCAGCATGAAATTAATCAAGCGCACCGCCAAAAAAACCGACAAAGAAGTCGCCATCGTCACGGCCGATCAATCACTATTGTCACTGGCCGCCGCCGCTGGTATCATGGTGGCGAAAAATCTGCGGGTGGAGCCGGAATATTTGACGCCGATTAAAAACGAAGCAGACGAGAGCGACGTCATCAACGGGGAAGACCTCGCCGTGCATGAATATGCCCCTCAAGACGACTCGAAAACCGACAAAACTCCAGAAGACAAAGACATCGAAGTGGCCCTGCGCAAAGCCAGCGCCGATGCTGATGACGATGCCAAAAAAGCGGCGCAAGATTCTGACAAAAAAGTGCCTAATTTCAACAAATTTCGCAAAAAGCTGTTGATTTTCGGTTCCATTGGCGTGGTGGTCATCGCGTTTTTGGTCTGGGCGATTTTCTTCGCTGCGCATGCCACGATTACTATTTCGGCGCGCACTTCTGGTGAAAAAATCCAAAAACCAGTCGCTTTGGGTGATAAAATGACGACCAATAGCGACGCCGGCACCCTGAAATCATTGACCAAGCAAGTCAAAAAAGACGCCGGTGCAGACGGCGCGGCAACTGGCGAACGCGACGAAGGTACGAAAGCCGTCGGCAAAGTCGACATCATATCCAGCGATATGCAAGTCTGCATGAGCGGCGCTATTCCCACCGGCACGGCCATCACTTTGTCAGGCAAAACTTTCATCATGACGGCAGGCGCCAGCCTCCAAGCCGTCAGCAGTTCGACTTGTTCGGCCAGCGGCATAAACATCGAAGCAAAAGAAAAAGGCGATACTTATAATATCAGCAACGGCGGCGGACCGGTGGCCAATTATAACGCTACAGCCAGCGGTTCGACCTCTGGCGGCACTACGAAAATCGTCAAAGTCGTGACCGACGCGGACGTGCGCGCGGCGCGTGATAGAATTACCGGCGAGCCTGAAGAAAGCGTCAAAAATGAATTATTGCGCGATTTGAGCTCAGAATACATGGTCGTGGAGCCGAGTTTCACGGTGGCCGCTGGCGATCCGGTGGCCAGCCCAGCCATTGGCGAAGCCACTGACGGCAGCGGCCGCTTCCGGCTGACTGTTTCGACAGTCTATTCCATCACGGCCGTCGCCAAAGACGAACTCCAGACGTTCCTAGAAAAACTCATGGATGAAAAAGCCAGCAGCTTGGGCCGCCAAAAAGTCTATGATTATGGCGTCGACAGCGTGACGTTCGCCACTTACACCAAAGACGGCGACAAACAGTCAGCGACGCTGTTCGCGACCGGCAAAATCGGCCCGAATATCGAAGCCGACGACGTCAAACGCGACATGGTCGGCCGCAAACCAATGGAGGTCAGCGAGAATCTCAAGCGCGTTCAAGGCGTCACCGACGTCCGCACTGACCTGTGGCCGTTCTGGGTGACAAAGGTGCCCAAAGGCGACAATCGCATTACTGTTGAATTTGAATCTGAGAATTAATTGCTGGATGCGACCCAATATGACCAGTAACGCCAGTTACCAAAAGCAGCCAAAAGCATGGGGAAGCCGCCCGACGCCGATTGTTGTGCAGGCAGTGAAGTTGTTGAGCGGAGGCAAAGAACGACACTTTTCGGCGCTTGACATTGGAGCCGGACAGGGACGAGACAGTCTATATTTGGCGAAGCAAGGTTTCCAAGTTACCGCATTGGACAAGTTGGCGGCCGGTCTCAGCCAAATCAAAGCTAGTGATGAGAGAATAGAGACGGTGGCTGCCGACATGGCACAGTACGAATTTGAGCAAAAATTCGACTTGATTATAGCGATTAACGTGCTGCATTTTTTGAAGAAGTCAGAAATCGAAAGTTCGATTGGCAAGATTAAACAGGCTACTGCGCGAGGCGGGTTGGTAGTGGTTTCAGTTTTGCTCGATAATCACAAACTGGAAACGCAGGAGCTAAAGGGTTATTTTGAGGATTTCGAAATAGTTTTGTATCGGGAATTTGTGAAAGACGACGCGGCGCATATCGGGGCCCAATATCCGCATACGCATCAAATTGCTCAGCTGATTGCTCGCAAACGAGGTACAGTCGACAAAACAAGTCCCACGTGCTAAAATACTTCATATGAAATACGTTATTTTAGGCTACGGAATTGAGGGTGCGGCGGCCGAGAAGTATTTTCGGGACTTGCCAGGCGTCGAAGACGTCAAAGTTATCGAAAATGACCGCGAACGGTCGTTTGCCGAGCAATTGAAAGGGTTGGACGATTATACGGTGGTCCGTTCGCCCGGAATAGCACTCGACAAGGTTCCGAAAAACTTCAAAGTCTGGTCGACTACCAATGAATTTTTCGCTAAATGCCCAGCGACCATCATCGGCGTGACTGGGTCGAAAGGCAAAGGCACGACCGCCACCATGATTGCGCGGATTTTGGAAGCCAAAGGCTTGACGGCGCATTTGGTCGGCAATATCGGCCAGCCGGCCATCGCGGAATTGGGCAAAATCAAATCCGCAGACTACGTGGTTTATGAATTGTCGAGCTTTCAACTTTGGGACATCGCGCAGTCGCCGCATATCGCGGTTTTGACGGTTTTGGAGCCTGATCACCTCGACGTCCACGCCGACTTCGACGACTATGAGCGTGCCAAAGCTAACATCGTGAAGTTTCAGGGCCCCAATGACTTAGTGGTCTATAACAAGAACGACCAGTTAGTGACGAGAATCGCCCAGAGTTCTCAGGGGCGAAAGGTGGCTTATCCGAATCAGTTAGTGCCGAATTTACGGGAATTTTTGCAAGTACTGGGCGAGCATAACTTACGTAACGCCGAAGCGGCTGTATCGGCAGTTTGGGACATCATCGGCGGCGATGTGGCGGCGGTCAAAAAGGCTCTGACTAATTTCAAAGGATTGCCGCATCATATTGAACTAGTGCGGGAGCTAAACGGTGTGCACTATTACGACGATAGTTTTTCATCGAATCCGACGGCCACCAAAGTCGCGGTCGAAGCGCTCTCTGACCCAATAATTCTAATTCTCGGCGGCTCGGACAAAGGCATTGACATGGCGCCGCTCAAAAACTTCCTGAACGGCACGAAAAATATCAAAAAGATTTTATTAATCGGCCAAATCAAAGACCAGCTGGCCGATGGTCTGCAGCAAGATTTCGAAGTCATGACAACTGAGGATTTTCGGGAAATAATCGAGCATGCGCGCGACCTAGCCATGTCTGGCGACGTCGTTTTGCTCAGTCCTAGCACGGCGAGCTTTGGTATGTTCAAGAATTTTTATGACAGAGGCGAACAATTCCAGAGGATAGTCAAGGAATTGAAATAGTGAAATTTACTTTTGAAAAATATAGTTTCGATGCCGAGAGATTTGAGGCTAAGTTTGAATATTCGTATGGCGAGCAGAAATTCGTCGAGAAAGTGTCATTTGTACACAAAGCCGGCTCCGAAAACCTCGCTCCTGAAACTCAGAGCGTTTTAGACAGAGCCGTATTTTTAGCATTTATTTTAATCGGTACGTCATATTGGAAAGCTTTTCCGACGCGCGAAGTGGAGCTCGCGACCGAAATCGACCGTTGGCAAGCTGAGTTTTTTGACCATGTTTATCAAGAGGGCATGAGCCAATTTGCCTATGGAAATCAGTTGACACGTGACGATTTGGCGCACTTTGCCGCCAGCAACGCGAAACCAAGCCGCCCGCCACATTTTCAAGGCGATGGCGTCTTGGTCTTACAGAGCGGCGGAAAAGACTCATTGTTGACGGCGCAATTGCTGGAAACAGCGGGCTTAAATTATACGCCGCTATATTTTAGCAGCGTTCAGGGCCATCATCCTGCGGTGTTAAATGAGCTGAATGAGCCTATCCTCACGGCCGGCCGCGCTATCGACCGCAACGCCTTGCGCGAAACGGCGGAGCGAGGCGCCATGAACGGCCACGTGCCAGTGACTTATATCATCGAGTCATTAGCCATTGTGCAAGCGATTTTACTGGGGAAAAATCAAATCTTGGCCAGTATCGGCAACGAAGCGGATGAACCGCACGCGCATATTGGAGACCTAGCAGTCAATCATCAGTGGTCGAAATCATGGGCGGCAGAAACGGCACTGTCGGAATACGCGAGGCGGTATATTTCGCCTGACATTCGCATCGGCTCGCCGCTGAGGGCTTTTTCGGAGCTCGAGATTGCCGAATTATTTAGCGAATTGGCGTGGAGTAGGTTTGGCAATGGTTTCAGCTCGTGCAATCGAGCGAATTATCGGCAGGGCAATGTGAACGAAGAGTTACATTGGTGCGGCGAGTGCCCGAAATGCGCCAATTCATATTTATTATTTGCGCCCTTTATTCCGGCGCACGAGCTGCAGGCTCTGTTCGGCGGCAAAGATTTATTCGCCGATGAAAAGCTCGCGTTAACGTTCAAAGGGTTGTTGGGGATTGACGGAGTGACGAAGCCGTTTGAGTGCATCGGCAGCGTCGAAGAACTGCGCAAAGCTTATGAAATGATAGATTTTGACAGTGGTTATGCCCGCCTGCCGTTTCCGGTGCCACATTCGGACTTTGATTATCAAGTTTTGGGCGATTGTCAAAAATGGGCCCATGAATTAATTCAAAAAGCCCTGCCCGACAAATAGTCCCGAGCGCGCCGTGCTTACTTATTGTTCAAATTTATGGTAAAATGAGCCTATGAAACGTTACGATCCGAGCAAAATTGAGGCCAAATGGCAAAAGATTTGGCAAAATGAGAAGCCTTATGAGGCGGTTGATTTCGACGACGCGCGACCGAAGATATATCTGGCCGAAATGTTTCCATATCCGTCGGCGGCCGGACTGCACGTCGGCCACGTGCGCAATTTTACCATCGTTGACGTGTTGACGCGGTTTTACGGCCAGTTGGGCTACAATGTGATGCGGCCGTTTGGCTACGACACCTTTGGATTGCCGGCCGAAAATTACGCCATCAAAACCGGCACGGCGCCACAAGCTGTTACGACGGAAAACATCGCTAATTTCCGCAACCAAGCCCAGCGGCTCGGCTACGCTATCGATTGGTCGCGCGAAATCAGTTCGTCCGATCCGGAATATTACCGCTGGACGCAGTGGATTTTCGCGCGTTTGTTTGAACGGGGCTTGGCCTATCAAAAGGAAAGCGACCAATGGTGGTGTCCGGTTGACAAAACCGTCCTCGCCAACGAACAGGTCGAAGCCGGCAAATGCTGGCGTTGCGGCGCGGAAGTTGAAAAGAAAACTATGAAGCAGTGGTTTTTCAAAATCACTGCATATGCCGACGAGCTGCTGGACAACCTCGACGACCTAGATTGGCCGGACAAGATTAAGACTATGCAGCGGAATTGGATAGGTAAGTCGGTCGGCGCCGAGATAGATTTCGTCATTGCGAACGAAGCGAAGCAATCCAGTGGAACAACGGCTGGATCGCTTCGCGTTGCTCGCGATGACGGGGAGATAATTACTCGCGATGATGCTATAATTACGGTTTTTACAACCCGTCCTGATACGATTTTCGGCGCGACATTTATGGTGCTGGCGCCCGAACATCACCTAGTTAAACAAATTACTACCGACCAGCAACGACAAAAAGTCAACCAATACGTCGAGCAAACTCAAAAAAAATCCGACATCGAGCGGCAAGAAAACAAGCAAAAAACCGGCGTTTTCACCGGCGCCTATGCCATCAATCCGGCGACCAATGAAAAAATTCCGATTTGGGTGGCCGATTACGTCCTCGCCAACTACGGTGAAGGCGCCATTATGGCGGTACCGGCTCACGATGAACGCGACTATGAATTCGCGCAGAAGTTTAACTTACCGATTATTGAAGTTATTAAGCCGCAACTTTCGAAAACTGACCTCAAAAATTCGATCTGGACTGGTGAGGGCATCATGGTCAATTCCATGCAATTTGATAATCAAAACTCTGGTACAGCCCGCGAAAAAATCGTCAAATGGCTATCAAAACAAGGCATTGGCCGTGAAAAAGTCAATTATCGGATGCGTGATTGGCTGATTTCGCGTCAACGTTATTGGGGGACGCCGATTCCGATTGCTTATGATAGCAAAGGCCAGCCGCATTTGATTCCGGACAATCAATTGCCGGTGCTGTTGCCAGGGGTCGAGGATTACAAACCGGACGACAGCGGCCGTTCGGCGCTGGCCAAAGCTGACGATTGGCCGAAGGTCACGATTGATGGTCAGGAAATGACGCGCGAGACCGACACGATGGATGGCTACGCCGATTCGTCGTGGTATCTGCTGCGTTATGCTGATCCGCATAATACAAAGCGAGCTTTTGATGCAAAAAAAATCGATTTCTGGAATCCGGTCGACATCTACGCCGGCGCCGATCACGCGGTGGCGCACCTGCTGTACGTGCGGTTTTGGACCAAGTTTTTCGCCGACGAGGGTCTAATAGGTTTCCGCGAGCCAGTCAAAAAACTGATTTATCACGGCTATGTCAACGCGCCGGACGGTCAAAAGATGAGTAAGTCCAAAGGCAACGTCATCGATCCGCTGGACATCATCGACAACGGCTACGGCGCCGATACCCTGCGGACCTACGAAATGTTTATGGGGCCGATGGATCAGGACGTGGCGTGGGACATCGCCAGCGTCGGCGGTGTGTTCCGATTTTTGAACCGGATTTGGAATTTGACACAAGATTTTATCGCCCAGCCGAACGACAAGGTTGACAATGAGCTGCGGCGAGCCCAACATAAAACCGTCAAAAAGGTGACCGGTGACATCAAACGCCTCAGCCTCAATACCGCCATCGCGGCGCTGATGGAATATCTCAACACTCTCGCCAAAAATCCGAAACGAATCAACCGCGAAAATATCGAGGTCCTATTGAAACTCCTAGCCCCGTTTGCGCCCCATATGGCTAATGAATTGTTTGAACAACTGGGCAATAAAACCGTCATCGACAACGCCGGCTGGCCAGAATATGATGAAAAACTAACAGAAGACGAACAGACCACCATCGCCGTCCAAGTCAACGGCAAATTGCGAGGCGAAATCAAGACCGCTCGAGACGCCAGCAAAACCGAAGTCAAAACCGCCGCCCTCGAACTCGAAAATGTCCAAAAGTTCACCGACGGCAAAACCATCGCCAAGACAATTTACGTCCCGAATAAAATTATAAATCTCGTGCCGACCGATTGACTAATCTAAGTTATTGCTCAGCTGATTAATGGTGGATGTATTGAATTTATACAATTTTGCCGGTCGCGAATTAGCATTATATTTGAATTTGCCAGTGGCGGTGACTTGGTTCAGTTTAAAAAACTTTTTCTGAAAATTACGCTTGTCTAGTTCTCGGCCGAACACGGCTTCGTAAGCCGCTTGGATATCTGCCATCGTAAACAACGGCGGCAATAAAGTTTTAATCAAATTAGTATGATTAACTTCCAAAATCAAGCGGTCGCGACCGAGTTGAATGATATCTTGGTGGTCATAGGCTAGTTCCGGCAAATTGTCAACTGGGAAGAATGCCACTTCAGCGGCAGTTTTTGTCGGTTTGACACTATTGTCGGCCGCAATATATGCAATAGACACGGCGTGTCCGCGCGGATCGCGAGCGACCGTGTCAAAAGCCCTGAGCTGATCCAGGTAAGCCAGTTTTTTCACGTCAATTCCTATTTTATAACTCATAATTCGCCGCAATGCCTCAAGAGTAGTTTCGCCCCGAGGTGCATAGCCGCCTGGCAACGACCAATAATCTTTGAAAGGATTAGCTGGCCGGTTCAAAAGTAAGACATTTAGCCGACCGTCAATGACGCGAAAAAGAATCAAGTCAACGGTCAAAACAGGGGATACGTATTTAGTAGCGTATTTCATACATTTATCATAGCACACATTAGTATAGTTTGGCAAGCCTAGCGCCAGCAAGATTAGTCGCTATCAGTGAGTAATATGGCCATATGTTGTAAAAAATACAACACCACTTTTACAGAGTGAAAACCCGAATTGCCTAGTTAAAAAATGGAAAACTATTGACTTCTTGGTCTTGCTTTGTGTATTATGTACACATAGTAAGTGTATACTATACACGAACTAGTACCCTAAAAATAGATGCTAATACGCACATGCTAAACGTTAACGTCGGAAATGCTCGAAATCAATTACGATTACAGAGCTGAGCTTTACAATCCGAATCGAACAAGTGGTAGTTTTTTGAGACAAGGAGGAAACCCAAATGACAAATCTCAAAACCAAGTACGAAGAAATCGTCGACGTTGCGGCAATCGCAACCGGCAAATTCGCGCACCCGGAAAGTGCAATCAGGCTCGGTTTGACCGAGAACGTGCCAGCGGCGCGCAGTGATGCGGAGAAGATTTTGGGGATCGGTATCGATTTCCAGAATGACTTCGTCTTGCCTGACAAATCGTTGGTAGCGGACGGCGAGCCCTATGGTTCGCTGAGCGTACCGGGTTCGGCGGGAGATATTGAGCGTTTTACACGCTTTATCTACAACAACTTGCCGAAAATCACCCGCATTTTCCTGTCGATTGATACGCATTATGTGTATCAAATCTTTCATGGGGCGCTGTGGCGTGACCGGGACGGCAATCCGGCCGCTCCGTATACGATGATTACGCCGGAAATGTTGCTGGCAGACGAATATCGTTTCGTCGGTGGCGATCCGAAACTGGCCGCAGATTGCGTCAAAGCACTGGCAGCGGCCGGCAAAGGCGGCGTCTTCATCTGGCCCTATCATTGTTTGGTAGGCACGGCGGGATGGGCGCTGGAAAACCAGCTGATGCAGATGGTGTTTTATCATTCAGCGGCCCGCAAAACCATCGGCATTGAACGGCCGACGCCGACCATCAAAGGTTCGAATATCTATACTGAGATGTATGGATTTCTCGAACCCGAGTTCAATCCGAACGGCACAATAGTGAACCATGATGTGCTGAACCTGTTGGCTGGGTTCGACGATAGTACGGGCGACATTGATAAATTCAATTACGATAGAATCTTCATCGGCGGCGAGGCGGGCAGTCACTGTCTGCTCGAGTCAACGAAACAGATTCTGAAACGGTTTGAGGACTATCCTGAATTTACTCAGCGGATTACGATCCTCGAGGATTGCACTTCGCCGGTGCCCGGCTTCGAACAGCAAATGGAGGACGCTTTTGACGATTTCAAAAAGTCGTATGGCGTGACCATCGCCAAATCAACCGATATCACTCTGTAAGGGCGCCGCAACAAGCGCAAATTCTGGAAAAATCAGAAAGGAGAAATGAAATGTCTGATTTAGTAATGGAAAAAGAAGATTTCGGCGGAGGAATCGAAGCCGAAGTTAGCCCGCATCTGCCGACGGAAGAGGTCGAAAACGATCACATTTTCCTGTTCGGTATCGTGCGTGACCGCAGTGGTTCGATGGACGGCTATCAGTCGCCCATGAAAAAATCGACGCAGGAGTTCATCGAGTCAATCAAAGGCTCCAAACAGGACGACGAAATTCTCGTCAGCCTGACGGAGTTCGATGACAAGATTGACTCCTACGGCTATGTCAATATTGACGATATGCCGACCAATTTCCAGCCGCGCGGTGCGACAGCACTGTATGACGCCATCATCGTCGCCCAGAAACGTCTTTTCGACAGCAATGGCGGTGGACGGATGGAAGAATTTACAGCCGACGGAGTACGCGCACGCGGTGCGCTGGTCATCTTCAGCGATGGGTATGACAATGACTCTCAATCGTCTGTCAACGACGCCAAAAGAGCTATTGATATCCTGAAAAAGCAGGAAGTCATGGTGGCTTTCGTCGCTTTCGGCGGGGCGGCCAAAGGTATCGCGGCGCAACTCGGCATCAGTGCCGAAAACACGCTCGAGACCGATGCGACAGCGTCTGACCTGCGGCGAATCTGGGGAATTCTCTCCAAGTCCGCCGTCAGCGCCAGCAAAAATGCAGCGGCCGGCGTGTCGCAGGACGCGTTCTTCGAAGTCTGAGGTCGACGGAGCAAATCAATCTATTTTTATCGGGGGTGCTCTATAAGCGCCCCCGTATCTATAGGAGGTGAAAATCATGATTGTTTTATCAAAAATTGGCAACGAACACTTGTTCGCTGGCGTCAATCGTCAAGATATGGCTTTTGCCACTTGGGGCGATTCGCTCATCAGCGAAAATGAGGCGGCCGAAAAAGCGGTCAAACTACGCTTGCCGATTGGCAATACCAAATTTGCCCTCGACGGTTGTGGCTCGATGAAGCATTCTGAAGTCGGAGCTAAGTTGTTTTCTCAGTTGCTGGTGTCAAACGGACACGAACTGACACCGGAAAACTTCGAGCGTCATGTCGATGAAGCGTTTTGGCGATTGACTTCGTTTATCCCAAATGACAAGTTTCGTTTTCAAAACCTGTCGTTCACGATTTTGGCGGTGATTGAAACCGCCGACGAGTTCGTAGTCAAAGCCTGCGGCGACGGTTATGTATTGGGGCAACGGCAAGCGGCGAGAAATGGTTTATCAAAACTGATTTTCGGCCCGCCGGCCCCGTCTAAATCGACGCCGATTGAAGTCGTCGAACGTCTGGACGACGGCGATTATCCGTCATACTACGTTTACAATTTCATCGTCGATAAAAACCTGCTCGACGAATATCGCGACGGCGTAGCGTTTCAAACTTTGCGCTACAGCAAGAGCGAATGGGCGAATATCGGCGTGGCAACCGACGGTTATCGTTTTGTGCCTGATTTGGAGCCAAAAGAATCAGAAACTTGGAAAGACGCGTTGATGAATGGCAAGAGAGGAATTTTGAGCAAGGTCATCAACCGTAATCAAGCCAAATTCAAAGACGATATCTCAATTTGTTTATGACAAGGAGGTGAGATAGTTGGCTATTAACTTTACGCAGACGCAGCTGAAAAAGCTGCCGAAATTGGCAGAGGGCGGTGAAGCGGCCATTTATGAACACGGCCATGACGTCATCAAGATTTTTCACCCGACGTCGCGAATTGACGATAAGGAGAAAAAGGTTGAGGCTCTGTTGCGGCATAAATTGCGCGCTAAAGGCTTGGTTTTGCCGACAGACACCGTGACTGTGAACGGCAAATTCGCCGGTTATGCCATGCCGTGCGTCAAAAATGCTAACCCGCTGCACGATTTCACCAAAGCTCGTTTCGTCAAAGCTGAAAACTTGGACAACAAGAGCACTTTGGAGATTGTGACGGCGATCGGCAAGACGCTCGACAAATTACACGGCGGCGGCGTAGTCATCGGCGACGTCAGCGACAATAACTTCATGGCGACCATTAAATCGCCCCACGCAGTCTATTTCATTGATTTGGACAGTTGGGGGATTAGTGGCTTGCCGCCGGACGCTTTCACGGAGACATTCGTGCCGCCGGAAAGCTATGGCAAGAAGCAAATGTCGCTGAATGAGCAGACTGACTGCTTCGGCTATGCGATTTTGGCGTTCAATGTGTTGACGCGGCTACATCCGTTTAATGGTACATATACCAAAAATGACCGGATGAGCGTCGCCGAGCGCATCAAAAATCAATTGTCAGTACTCGGGTCGGCCAAAGGCGACATCATCGTCAACAAAGCCATTCCGTCTTGGCAGTGGATGAGTCCGGACTTAATCGACGGATTTCTGTCGGTTTTCGAAAAAGGCGAGCGCCGAAATATCGCGTCGCTGATTGAAGACCAACTCAAGCATTCCAAAAAATGCAAGGTCCATGATGTTTGGTATTACGACAAATTTGCCGACTGTCCGCTCTGTAGCGGGCAGGCCAAAATCATCGCTATACCGGTACCGACCAAAGTCGCGCCGAGCGGCAGCAAGCAGCCACAGATTGTGGTATTGTTTGAAGCTGGCGACGTGCGGCTGATGATTGACGTGAAAACTTATATCGCGCAGGATGGACAGGTCGTCTATCACCCGACCGGCAAGCGTGTCGACAGAGGCACCGGCAGGATTCATTTCACGGCCGGAAAGCCTGGCGATCGTTATGTTTTGAGAGTAGGCAGGCGCAACGTTGCAATTACCGACACGGAGGGCAACAATAGCGGCCAATTCAGGCGAGCTTATGATTCATCATATGTCGTCAGCGGGGCCAAAGTGTTCTATGTCGATGAAAGCGACGTCGTGCGACAACTGCAATTGACGTCGGTCGGGATTAGTGACAGCGTGATTGCGCAGAGCAACAATCCGCTGCTGGCGGCCAATGGCAGAGGCGAGATTTTCGTTCTGGCGCGCTATCGCGATCGCTTGATGGCCAGCTATGACGGACGCAATACGGAAGTCATGACCGACGACAAGGTGACCGAATACACCATCAAATACGACGAAAAGACTGCCACTTGGTTATTCATTTATGAAAAACCGAACGGCAGGCATCGCACGATGGTGTTCGGCCCTGACGGCGTGGAATTTGACAGCGAGATGTTCCAATACAATGCCACGCCGCTGTCGAATGTTTGCTATCAAGCTGGTACGGTTTACGGACCAGGTAACAGCGAGGTAATTGGTGTAAATTTGAAAAAAAATACCACCAGGACGTTCGCTTGCTCAGTCGTCGACGCCAATTCGGCGCTGTCGTTCGAAAACGGCGGATTTGTTATTGTAACCGATGACAAAGTTTACCGTTTCGGCGGCTGAGAGCCGAAGTACGAAGCATCTATTATTAAAAATCCCCATGAGTCGATTAAGATTCATGGGGTTTCTTTTATCGAGTTAATTAATAAACTGTTGTAAAAACTACAACATCATTTTTACAGAGTAAAAAGGCGGATATTTTAGCTAAAACTAGGAGGATAGTTGACTTTCTACTCTATCTTCGTGTATTATATACACATAGCAAAAGCACGTTGCCGGAACCTTGAAAAAATAGGTGTAATATACACAAACCAACTAATTGTTAACCAAAGAACCGTGTGGGAGGTGATTTAAATGTTAATTCCTTATCGTGATAACTTATGCAGCCGCTACGCCGAAAAAATGGTTTCCATTAAAGTAGGTAGCGCTTGCAATGCCCGCTGTAGTTTTTGCGTCGACGCCGGAGGCTATGATCCGATAGGGTTTAATCCTCTGGCAACGGCAGACGAAGCGAATGCTTTGCGAGAGTATCACACTGCCATCGTGACGGGCGGCGAGCCGCTGCTCTATATCGATAAAGTGTTGGTGCTGCTAAAGCAACTGCGGCCGCACAAAAGCCGCATCGTGCTAAACACGAACGGCTTCTTGTTGACACCGGAGATAGTGAGCTCGCTGAACGGGCTTATTGATGAGCTGCAAATCAGCATTCATCATCCGGATGAGGACAAAAATGCAGTCGTGTTCGGGACTATCCGTCCGTCGTTCGAAGCAATGCGATTGGCGCTCGAAAACAAGTGGTTTTCAGCCAGCATCAATCAGTGTTTTTCGAACATTTATAGACCCGAAGAGCACGCCGGTGCTGTGGACAAGATGATTGATTTGTGCTGCCGAATGGGCGCCGATCGTCTTCGCCTGACAGAATTGAAAAAAGTCAGCGAGGACCAATTCGTCCCAGCGGAAGATTTCTATCCGGCCGGCCATCCTGCAGTGCAAAGGGATAGCCGCCGCTTGATAGAAGACGGCTGCACGTACTACTACCAGCAGAGTGACGTGACAATTTCAGTCAAGAGGCTGTGCTGCCATGCCAAAGGGAAGAACGCGCAAGCTTTTTCCTGCTGCTTCATAGACGGCGACGGTCAGAAAAAGATTGACGTCGACACAGCGGAAACTTTCCGCGTTATCTATGGCGATGGCAATGTGACGAGCGATTGGATATTCCAGCCTGAGCAGGCGAACCTGTCATCGTGATGAGCAGTGAAACATGCCGCGTCGGTAGTTAAAGCATCTATTATTGAAAATCCCCCTGAGTCTTGATTGACTTAGGGGGTTTCTTTTTATCTGTTATCTGGCCAAGTCGACATCGATACAAGGTGTATCGTACACATCAAACGCGTACGGCATGCACCGCTTGTGAGCAGTGGCATCATAGCGCGCTTTGATTTTAGCATCGATGTCTTTTTGCATGGAAAAATGAGGGTCCGTCAGAATCCAATTGTCGATTTGAGCATAAGTGAAGCCCAATTCGGCTTCGTCAGTTTGACCCTCTTCGAGGCCGGCCGACGGCGGCTTGTTGATAATCTCTTCTGGCACGTCCAATGCACGAGCAAGGATATAAACCTCGCCTTTCGTGCAGTTAGTCAGTGGGCAGAAATCATAGTCGCCGTCACCACCTTTAGTGAAATAACCGGTAACTTGTTCGGCCAAGTTATCGGTCCCGATGACCCGTCTGCTTTCAAGCTGTCCAATGAAGCGAAGCTGCTTGGCTCGTACGCGTGGTGGAACATTGATTGTCGCCAAACGGCGATTTTCCGGAGTCGCTTTTTCCATTGAGCCACGCGCTTCCATCTTATCACTTTTGACCATCTGCTCAATATCAATGACCTGATAGTCAATGCCGAAGCGCTCCGCCATATTGATGGCGTCGCCGTAGCTCGAGGCTTTCTTGCCAGCACTGCCGTCAGGTAACATCAAGCATTTCAGGTCGACGCCAGCTTCTTGAACCAACCGCGCCACCACCGCGCTGTCCACGCCGCCAGACAGGCCGAGAATGACTCCATGCCCATCGGCCCTCTTACGGATATTGTCGCCCATCTTGGTAATGTATTCATCGACATTGTCTTCTGTAATGAGAAAGCTCTTGCCCAGCTTTATCGTATGATGGGAGAGCCCCGTTTCCTTTGACCGTCCGAATACCGTGTCCGTAGACCTCAGTGGTAAACATGTCATAGTCACTACTTTGTCAGTCATTGTCTTGCTCCTTTCTGAGAATACCAAAACTTCGTTTCAGTCGCCACGCGTTTGCGCATGTCAATGAAACCATTCAACCGTTCAAACTCACCATCGACATACAGCGTATGAAGCTCGTTTGAACTAGCGAACTCACAGTAATGGTCATACTGCTCGGGTGTCAACTGGTCGATGCATTTCAGCATACCAGTTTCATGGTCTCTGACCACCGCCAACAGCCCGCGCTGAGATTTTTTAAAGTTATGTCCCGCTACTCGATCGGTTTTGGGATCTTTGTAAATCTCGACGTACTCGCCGTCTTTAATCATGGCCACTGCCTTATAGGCTTGACCAAGCGTGTCACGAGTGACCATCTGATAGGTATAACTGCCGATTCCGAGTACAACGTTAGTCGTGTCGAAGCCTTTGGCCATCAGCCTCCTGCAGATTTCCTCTGCGGATTCCATAGTAATAGCGTCACCGTAAGTAGCGCCCCAGTATGGCGCCAGAACTTTATAGCCCTTTAAATTGACATGGCCACCGCCGAGATCATAAAGACACTCGACTAGGCCTTTTCTCTCATAAGGGTCGTCAGAGTCTGGACTGCCGCACAGGTTGAGCACCGGATCGCCCGAATCAGGGCGAATCGACACTTTGCCGGGCCGTTTCGCTACTTCTTCATTGATTGCCGGCAAAATATTTGCCACCAATCCCCAAAAATCGTAGCTGTCCGACACGATTGTGACGTTGCCGCTCGGGTAAACCCGATTGATGAGCTCGCGATAAGCCGTCAATTCATTTCGGCCATAGGCGCACATCACCGAATGTTCGGTTGACGGCCCATAAGCGTTGATGTCAGGCGGGGCATCGTAATACTGCATCAAATAATCGCGCGCTTCCACCGTGGAAGACACGCCAAAACTGAGCAGGTGTCCGCCGGCGCAGCGATAAGCTGCTTCCGGTCCGCCCATGCCACGCATCGAAAAATCGCCTGCTTGCATGAAGACCTTTTCCGGCGTATCGCTAGTCAAAGCCGCGTACCTGTCCAAAATCGCCCGATAAACCGTAGCGATGGTCGCAACAGTCACCGGCTGCCAAATCCGACACTCGAGATTAGTCTCGAGATAGCCTGGTAGCCACCAGAAATCCCGATGAGTATTCTCGACCGTGAACATTGGCACTCTGACCTCCGCCGCAAATCGACTATCCTCACCGTATGGCGTCGGTACAAACGTGCCTTCGGGCAAAGCCCGCACCAATATCGGCAGGTAACCCAGCTGATGAAGCGCCCTGATATGCTCATAGTCATAATTCGCCGCCATTTCCGGATTGGTCTTGGCGTAAGTGCAGTCGATTTGATCTTTGATTCGCGAAATGACGTAGTCCTCCGGCAAGTCAAAGAAATTCTCCTGCCATTCGTAGTGTAATTCGTGCAACTGCCCCTGAAGACCGAAGAAGACCGCATATTCGCAACCTTCAATTCGAGACTTACGGGGCGTGTGCGCCACGAGCATCTTCGTTATCTCTTTGGGGTATTGCCCCTCGTGGATAAATTTGTAATGATCAGTGGCGTTGAACGCAATGCGTTGCAGTTTTGGTTTCAACATATTTCCGCCTCCTTTTGATAATCGGGGTTCAGATAGGTAATGCGCGAGTGTAACAGTTCGCCCAGAGATTTCGTACAAACAAATATACGAGCGATGGGCGAATCGTCTTTGATAAGATGGCCGCTAAATACATTGGGCTCCAAATGGGAGATTACCAAGTAAATATCGCCATCTGCTCCGGCCGCCCGCAGTTTTTGTGCAGCACCGTAAAAAGTACCGCCTCTGCTGCAGAGGTCATCAACGATGACCAGATCGTAGCCAGGTCGAGGACTGCCGCTTTCGATTTCGGTCTTATCGATAGAGCCGTCCGTACGATGTTTACCGATGATGATAATATCATCTTCGGTTACACCAGGGAGCTGGCCCTTATACCGAGCGAAAGCACCTTTGTCTGGGAAGATCCATTGGATATTCCGATTGGTCGTAAGTGCATTCCTGACATCGATAAGGCCTGTGACTGTCGGATAAACCGGAATTGCGTTTCGATAATTCTCTTCAAATGCTTCAGAATGCGGTTCGACACCGTAGACTTTAGTGAAACCAAGTTCATTAATGTAATCCGCGTTGTACTCATTGCACGGGAGAAGATTGCCGTCGGCGCCTCTTGATTTATCCAAGCGCGCGTTGGGAATGAACTCCATCCAGAGAATGTTTTTGGCATTTGGAGCCGATTTCTTCAGATCGCGCACGATGATAGAGATATAGTAAAATTCTTCATCGCCGCCTCCATCTTGCAGATAGAACCATTTGATAAAGTTATGCTCCTGATCTGGCACCCACTGTTCCGTAGGTTTGAGCTCGCCACTCGGGAAAGCGCCATCAAAGTGGCCCTTGCCCCATTTCACGAGACTTCCGTTAACATAAATCGACATTTGTCACCTCCTATTCGTTGACAACTTCGATCAGACACGCTTTCATGACGGTCAAAGCCGCCGCGTGCCCCTCTGTAGTTAATCCAGCACAACCCGCTGCGTCCACCACGATGCGTACGTTCGGGAAAAACGTCCGAACCAGCAAAGCGTTAGACACGACGCAAATCTCAGTTACGAACCCGTAGAACCGGATTTCATCAATCGGTTCTTCCAGATTTTTCTTCTGAAGATAAGCGATCAGGTCGGTCGACCCGAAAGTTTCTTTGCGTATACACCAATCGCCAGCATCATACAGCTTCATCTTGATGGGTTCAACAATTTCTCGGCCGGCCGTGCCATCACCGCAATGATACGGGATATATTGACCTTCCAATGTATTCTTGTACTCCTCTTCGTCGGCCGCATGAGTGTCTTTGGTGAAAACAAGCCGATAACCTTTCCGTCCGAGAAGTTCAACTTCCTCTTTCAGATACTGCAATTTTTCAATCGCAGCCGGATTTGCCAAAGTTCCGAACGTAAAATCGTGCTGCAAATCCACAAAAATAGCAAATTTCGACATTTTGTCACCTCCTTGACATTAGATGTCTTAACAGATAAAAAATAAAAGAGCATGCACCATTACATGCTCCCACCAACATAAGTACACTCTTCCGTTATAGCACACTTCATGTAAAAAGTCAATACCAGGTTCGAACCATCCCGTAACAGAGTAAAAACGACCCAAAAGGGTCGCTTTATGAGGGCTGGTGCTCGAGACTGGAGTTGAACCAGCACGTCCCGAGGGACACTAGCTCCTGAAGCTAGCGCGTCTACCAATTCCGCCACTCGAGCATGCGTTGATTATATCACATTAGTTTTTGCGGCGCAATGTGGTAAAATAAAGATATGAACCATGATTTTTGGCGGGTGCAGGAGCCGGATAAGCCGCTTTATCCTGATTTCGATTGGAAACGACCAGAGCGGGCGTCGGACAGGGGGAATTTGTTGATTATTGGCGGAAATCGGGGCGGTTTCGCGGCTGTACAGGTGGCATATAAAGCGGCGCTGGAGGCCGGCGCGGGGGAAGTGCGGCTGTTACTACCAGATGTATTAGAAAAAGTCGTGCCGAAAGATGCGCTCGACGCGGCGTTTTTACCCAGCAATTCGTCGGGCGGATTTAGTCGCGACGGCCTCGCGGCGGGGCTGGCGGCTTGCCAGTGGGCAGACAGCGTGATTTTCATCGGTGATTCTGGGCAGAATAGCGAGACGGCGCTATTGATTGAAAAATTGTTGGCGCAGACGGAAGTGAAATTTATGTTGACGCGAGATGGGGTCGACTTACTCAGAGGCGTCGGCGAAGCGTTAATGCGTCGCCCGAACACCACTTTCGCGGTCAGTTTCGCCCAATTGCAGAAATTATTTCAATCAGTCTATTATCCGAAAATGCTGACTTTCAGCCAAAATCTCAATCAAGTCGTGGAAAACCTGCATAAGTTTACCATCACGTATCCGGTGGTAATCGAGCTTTTTCACAAAGATCAGCTGATTTTGGCGGCCGGCGGGCAAGTCGTGACGCAAAAATACACCGGTGCAGTCAATATGTGGACAGGCAAACTGCCGACGCGGTCGGCGGTTTATCAGATGTGGTCGGAGGACGATATCGAGGCTTTGGCGGCTAGTGTGGTTTAAAAGGTCAGCCAACTAAACAACGAACGGCGTACCCAGAGACCCGAGAGTAGTAACTGTTGCCCGGGTTGACGTAGGCATCGCGGAATGACGGAACGTAAGCGGCGAATCTCGATTGGACCGACGAAGACCAGTATCCACCGAATAAGCCTTGGCTACTGGGTACGGGGGTATTGTCGCTGGTGTAGTAGCCACTAAAAGTGCCCTGCCAAGCGCCCGCCGACAGCCACAAGCCTTGGGCTACAACATCATCTGCATGACTAGTTCCGGTGCCTTGTGGTGGGTAGGCTAGGTCTAGTTTAGCGAAGTCGTTGGTTTTGTCGTTTGAGGATAGTGGGCCTGAGGGTAGTTTCCAGCCTGACGGGCAGATGGAATCGGGAGCGGTGTAGTATTGAGTGATTTTATTAGGATTGTCTGTAGCACCAGCACTAGCCGTTGCTGTATAGAAGTTGTATAGGTAGCCACAGCCAGTTTTGGAGTTGGGGTTGTAGGTTACGTTTCCATTGTTGCTAATTGTGCTGGTGTTATTTTGGCATTCATTAGTAGTGTTTGGGTCCACTTGGCGCCAGGCGTCGAAATTGGTATAGGTATCGGGGCCGTCGTTAAGCTGCTGGCCTCCAGTCCGGGTTAAGAAATTCGAAGTGGTGAAATTACTATTATCAGGTCGGCCACCGGTGGCTAGAGAGACAGTTTGGTCGTCAGTCACATTAGTGTCGGCTGGGGTTAGAATCATGCCATCAGTGAGCTCTAACTTTAGATTATCTATCATCCAACACTTATTATCTTTCAACTTTCTGACGGTGTATTGTTGGTTATTCCTAGTATCCGTCATAGTTATGGTACTACCCTCGTCTGGGTAAGTTGGTAGTGCGCCACAGGTTTCGTTTAGGTTAGTCGTTTTATCTTGGAAGTTGGCTCCGTTGATTACTTTGGCGTAGTTTTCGTGCAATACGTATGCAATAGTGGCGCTATATTCTCCATCAGCCATATTACCACCTGCACAAGCTTGGTAGATAGTAGTCTGCTTGTCATTGGCTGACGTAGCAGTGGTGTTGATTATCTCAGTTGGCATACTTGAGTCAGTAGATATGTTTGTGCCATCTAGTTTTTTAATGGTGATATTACTATCACCAGAACGTTGATAGGCTTTCATATTATAGCCTAATGTATTATTAGTAGTCGTTATAGTATCTAAGGTAAAAGTAGTACAGTTATTCTTGTCTATAGTGATGGTTTTACCGTTATTATTAGGGCCTCCATTTATTGTTAAGGTGATGGAGGTGTCGGCGTGGGTGAGGCTATAGTTTACGAAGAATACGGAGAGGAGGACAAGGACGATACTAGAGAGGATTAGTGGTCTAGGGTGGGATTTTATAAGATTTGTAACTTTTTTTGTGGATTCGCCGGTCGAGTCGGCGAATGACTTATGGGAATGTTTGGCGAATGGCTGGGTGTGGGTAGCTATCGAAGATTTTTTATTCTTGGAATGAGACCCCCCCCCCAGTGGGGTTTGGTTGATAGAGTTATTACCTTTCATGATGTTGTTTAGTTTAGCATATGGGTTTTGGAAATGCAAGCAGACTTGCTTTTTCGTATTAAATGTGACATAATATAGAGGTGAGATAGGCGCTTTTGGCGCAACTCAAGAATGATAGTTATTTTCGTACCAATGACACAAGGAGGCAAAAAATGTACGAGGTTAAATATGATGAAACAAATTTAAAGGCTGAGGGCAGAACAAAGCTAGAGGAGACACTACTCAGGGTACTGGTAGAAACTCGGAACACTGTTATATGTGTCAAAGCCCCAAACGGCGTCGAAGCCAGGGTCGAGACGATGCACGGCCGGTCTGATCATCTGCGCATGTGTTACTCTCGTTGCAAGTATGTTATTGACGGTGGCGGCAAAAGAGCCAGAGCTTTGGTCAATGAATCTCTCGGTAATGGAATCGTAAGGTTTTTCTGGGCGATAGATTATCGGGATAAGACGCGCCGCATGATTGACTTTGAACCGGACAAAAACGGCTTTGGCAAAACGCCAAAATGCCTGGTGAGAGCAATCATCATCGTGCTCGAACAAGTTAGACCGCGCCGATCAGATGAGCTGCCTTCAGAATTTTGATTCACCAACATAGTCCGGACGTTGCCTTCACTGGCAATCCACCGGACTTTATTTTTTATAAAACTCATGCTACAATGGGGTTATAAATGAAGAGAAAACAACAAATTGTCGAGAACCCGGTGGGGTTTCGGTTATTCAGAATGTGCGCGCGGCCGGTTTTTTATTTGCTTTTTCACCCGAAAATTTTCGGGCGGGAAAACGTGCCGCGCAGCGGTGGCGTGGTTTTGGCGGTTAATCACAAGGGGATTTTGGAATGTTTCCTCGCTGCTGACGCGACGAAGCGCAATGTGCATTATCTGGCGGCCGGCTACCTCTTTGACTTGCCGATTGTCGGGACGCTGATGAAAAAGTTCGGCGCCGTGCGGGTCGATCGGGCCAAAGACGGCGACGACCCGAAAAATAATTCGGCTTATCAATATGCGGTGGAGTATCTACAGCGCGGCCATTTGGTTTATATCAATCCAGAGGGCACGCGCAATAAAGGCGAAACGCGCCAAGACTTATTACTGCCTCTGCGGCACGGCGCGGCGGCGATGGTGCAAAAAACTGGCGCCAGATTGGTTCCAGTGGCCGTAGTCGGTGATTTCAACATCATCGGTCGAAGCGTTCGCATGTACGTCGGCAAGCCGATTAAAACAGAAGGGCTCAGCGTCGAGCAAACGACCGAAAAATTATATGATATAATGTATAAGATGTTAAAGGATAATGGGGAGAAAATATGAACAAAAAGCTGGAATATGTCTTCATCGTGAACCCGATAGCCGGATCGCAGAACGCGGACGAGGTCATCGAGCGCATTCATGAAGTCTGCCGCAAACACGAATTGAAATATCGCATCATCAAAACCGAGCGGCCGAAGCACGCGTCGGAAATTGTGCGCAAATTGCCCAAAACCGGCAAGGTGATTTTCGCAGTCGGCGGCGATGGCACCATGAACGAAGTCCTGCAAGGCATGATGAAAACGAACAATGTCATGGGCGTCATCCCGAACGGCACCGGCAATGATTTTTCGGCTTCGCTGGCCAAAATCAAAGACAAGGAACCGAAAATCGACGTCGGCGTGCTCAATCATCGGCAATATTTTTTGAATTACGTCGGCATGGGGTTCAGCACTAACGTGACAGTAGCCGCATCGCAAAAATTCCGCCGGAAGTGGATTCCGAAAAAAGCCCGTTTTCCGCTGTCAATCCTGCACACCGTCGCGACTTTCCGGCCGATGAAAATTAAATTTACCATCAATGGCACGACCAAAGAAGAGCGGTCGACCATCATAGTTGCGGCTAACGGTTCGCGTTTCGGCCTCGAGTACTTCATCGCTCCAGAAGCGGATTTGCGCGATGGCGAGATGGATATTTGCTTCGTCGATGCCGTGTCACTGCCGGTGTTAATCCCATTGATAAATTCCGTCAAAACTGGCGAGCATGTCAAAAACCCCAACGTCCACATGCGCCGAACCGATCACGTCAAAATCCAATCCGAAAAACACGTTTCGTTTGACATCGACGGCGAGCTGATGACGGCCAATAAACTCGATATCAAAATAATCAGAGGCGGCGTGACCATCTTTAATGACCAGAAATTCATTCGGGAGATTGTGGACGATGAAAGTTAAAACTCCGTGGTACGATTCATATAAGGGCATGCGCAAACACCTGCGCTACCCCAATCATTCGCTCTATACTCAGTTGCGCGAGGCGATAAAGAAATATCCCGACAACGTAGCGCTGAAATATTTCAACAAAGACACGACCTATGAACAGCTGGACATCAAAATCCGCCGCTGTTCGCACGCCCTGATTGCCAATGGCGTCCGGCCGGGCGACGTCGTGACTATTTGCATGCCCAATACGCCAGAATGCGTCATCATGTTTTACGCGCTGAACCGGATTGGCGCCGTCGCGTCCATCATTCATCCGCTGGCCGCCGAAAACGAAATCAAGCGCTACCTCGAGATTTCCGACAGCAAAATGATCCTCGTCATCAACGTGGCGCTGGAAAAAATCGAAAATATTATCTCTGATACGCGCGTTTTCAAAGTCATCGTGGTGACGCCGAGCGATTCGATGCCCATCGTCAAAAAAACCGCTTATAATCAAACGGTGGCGCGGCTGAGTAATAAAGTCAAAGAATCGGCTCGCTTCACGTCATGGAAAAAATTCATGCGTTCGGCCGAAGAATACACTGGTAAAATCAATGAAAAAGTCGTCGGGCGGGACGTAGCCTGCATTTTGTACAGCGGCGGCACGACGGGCGAGCCAAAAGGAATTTTACTGACTAATAAAGGCATCAACGCCATTTCTATTCAAGCGGTCGAGGCCATCGGCAACCTGTCCGACCAAGATTCGCTGCTGGCAATATTGCCGATGTTTCACGGCTTCGGACTGGCCATCGGCGTGCATACGACGCTCTGTCTCGGCGCGACGGATGTGTTGATTCCGCAATTCAGCGTCAATACTTTCCACCGTTTGCTCAATAAATACGAGCCGACCGTCATCGTCGGCGTGCCGACATTATTCGAAGCATTGCTCAAAAACAAGCATATGAAAAACATTGACCTGTCATATCTGCGACATATTATTTGCGGCGGCGACTCGCTGTCGGTGGGGCTAAAAAAGCGCACCGACGCATTCCTGCACGAACACGGCTGCTTCGAACAAGTCCGCGAGGGCTACGGATTGACAGAGACCGTCACGGCCTGCACCGTCATGCCGACCGGACAATATCGCGAAAATTCCATCGGGCTGCCATTCCCAGACGTTTACGTCAAAATCGTCAAACCCTACACCCAAGTCGAAGTAGCGTACGGCGAAGTCGGCGAAATCTGCGTCGCCACCGTCGGAATGATGGTCGGCTATCTGAACGATGAGCTCGAAACCGCTCGTGTCTTGCAGCGCCATCGCGACGGTATGTTGTGGCTGCACACCGGCGATCTCGGCACGATGGACAAAGACGGCTTCACTTATTTCAAACAGCGGCTCAAGAGGATGATTATCTCGTCAGGCTACAACGTTTATCCGCAATTCATCGAAAATATAATTGACGAATTTGATGGCGTGTTAATGAGCACGGTCATTGGCGTACCAGATGCGTATCGCGGCATGGCACCGAAAGCCTTCGTCGTATTGAAAAACAAAGTCAAACCCAACGAATCGTTCAAGCGCGCCCTACGCGAACATTGCCGCAAAAACTTAGCCAAATATGAAATGCCGACCCGCTTCGTCTTCAAAAAATCCCTGCCCAAAACTCTCGTCGGTAAGGTCAATTATCGCGAGTTAGAAAAAGAATAAAATGTCTGGCGAGACTATAGCCACGCGGGAAAATTTAAAGATGAACAGGTGGGAGCAAATTGACCCCGAACGAGCCGCCCTCGCGACCGAGTTCGATTATCCTGTTAAAGTCAGCAACAGATCGATGAACCTGAACATACAAGGTCCAAACGACTCAAGCGCGCAAGTAGTCGTATTAATGCCGGGCCGCGCTGTCTCCGCGCCAACTGAAGATATGAAACCGCTCATTGACCAATTAAAAGCTATTCGTCGAGTGGTCACTATTTCGCCGTTTGGCATGGGGCTAAGCGATTTACCGGATAAAAAGCAAACTTCAGAACAGCGCGCCGACGATTTCTTTGCCGCTTTGCAAGAGTTGAAGCGGCAAGGCGTTATCCCAGATGACGCCCGTTATACTATGGTGGCGCATTCACAATCGGGCCAAGCTAACCTAGTTTTCGCGAATAAACACCCCGAGACGGTTCAGGGCGTGGTGATGATAGACGCTTATTTACCAGGTCAAGACGAGTATTTATTGAGTATGTACCCAGATTTATTTAGTGATTCAGTCATTGATGACGACGCCGAATCCCAGGGAGATTTACCGGACGACAATTACAATGACGTTGATGGTTATACCGAAGAAGAAAAAGCACGTATCAGAGCGCTCTATGAACGTAATAAAGATAATGATGTCATAATTAGCGAAATGAAAAAGTCGAGCACGCCGGAATCATTGGTCGGATTGCGTTTTCCTGACAACATCCCGACTGTTTTTCTGACGCCACAAGATACGACCGAGCAAGCTCCGGCGATTACAGATTGGCGGACCGAGCAAATAACATCTAGTCAAAAAAGTAAGTCTGTCGAACTTCCGGGCACGCATTTTTTGCATCATACGCAGGCGCCCGCCATTGCGCAGGAAATATTGAGCATTTCAGAACCAATATGGTGAGCTGGTAGTGAAAATCGAATAAAATGCGTTTCTGATTGCTATTTCCGCCGCTGTGTGCTATTGTAGAGCCAACGTTATTGCGCGTCGTACATGGAGGTTGGAAATGAGCAATGTGAAAGTAACCGTCCTGGTACTGATTTGGATAGCCCAGATGGTTTCGATGTGCTATCCACTAGGATACTATCTTTGCCGTTGGCTGATCGGTCCAGACAGTAGCATCTTTCAGCACAGAGAAAGCTTCGTAGGGACTTGTTTTCTAGGGGCCCTGATTATTGTATTGGCAATTGTTTTATTCGCCACGGTCTGGCTTTTGGTTTTTTTATCAATATCACGGGCAAGCCTAAGAAAACACGCCAAGTCGGCAGAGAAAATGGTTTCTCTAGCGTGTCTGATGCCCGGAATAGTTTTGCTAGTTTTCTTCTGGCCGTTTTTCCTGTTTTTTGGCTCGGCGGAGCAAAAGACACGAGAATGGTGATGGTATAGCATTCTTCTCCTCGTTTCATGGGCTTCTCGACATCATGTCGAGAAGCTCAATTCTTTTTACGACTTTTTTGCCGTTTTCTATTGACTTTTTTGATAAAGTGTGCTATAATGATAGAAGATAGGACGTGAGTTCTATAGGAGTTATCACTTAATAGGCATGGGCAAAATTGGCCACGTAAGGCCATTACTGATACAGTTTCAGAAAGGAGACGGAATATGGATCTGATACTATTGTTGGCAGTCGTCTGCTTCATAGCGCTTTGGCTTTTGTCGAAGTTTGTGAAAATAGGTCTGGGCTGCGGATGTCTGGTAATCGCGGTGATAATTATCATCGCTGTATTACTCGTAATGTTCGCGAGCTGCGGCTTGTTTTCTTTGCTATCGTAGCTCTTCCCCCGCGTGAAATTTCACGGCGGGGGCTTGTTTTTTGTGTGAAACCGTGATAAACTAACAGGTAAATATCAGACCCTGACTTTTCGTGGCGTCTAAAATAGAGAATAGCTCTCTGTTGTTGGTGTTTCGTGCGGTCGGTTAATAAATGGAAAGGGAGTTGATGAAAACTCTAATCGGTACCAAATTGGGTATGACCCAAATCACGAGCGAAGATGGCGTCGTCATTCCGGTGACTATCATTTCCGCTGGGCCGTGTACAGTGACTCAAGTTAAATCCGCCGAAACTGACGGATATACAGCTGTGCAATTGGGCTATGGTTCGGGTAAGAACTTGAGCAATGCCGTTAAAGGTCAGCTTGCGAAGAACAAGCTAGACATCAACCCTAAAGTCCTGCGCGAAGTGCGTGTGGATGAGCTCGGAGAGGTGAAAATTGGCGACGAAGTTAAAGCCGATATTTTCGCCATCGGCGACGTCGTGGACGTGGTCGGGACGAGCAAGGGTAAAGGTTTCGCCGGCACGGTGAAACGCCATAACTTCAATACGTCGAGGCACACGCACGGTGGCAACGGCGTGGTGCGGAAGCCGGGCTCTATCGGGTCGATGTACCCGCAAAAAGTCCTGAAAGGCAAGAAAATGGCCGGTCAGATGGGCGCCGCCCAAACTACTATTAAAAATCTGAAAGTCGCGTTCGTGGACGCCGAGACAAATATTATCGGTCTCAAAGGCGCAGTACCGGGCCCCCGTCGCGGCCTCGTTATGATAAATGGAAAGGAGATGAAGTAATGGCAGATTTAAAATTAGATAAAGCCGTTTTCGGTGTCGCAATTCCAAATCATGAATTAATGAAAGTCGCGTATGATGCTTATCTCGGCGAAAAGCGCCAAGTCGGCGCAAAAACGCTGAAGCGTGGCGAGGTGCGTGGCGGTGGTCGCAAACCTTGGCGGCAAAAAGGCACCGGACGAGCCCGTTTCGGTTCGTCCCGCAACCCGATTTGGCGGGGCGGTGGCGTAGCTTTTGGCCCCAGTGGTAATGAAAACTATACCAAGAAAATCGCGCGGGGCGCCAAGCGCGTCGCTCTGCGTCAAGCTTTGACTCTGGCTAATCAAGCTAAAAAAATCATCGTGGATGACGTCAAAGTCAGCGGCAAGACCAAAGACGCCGCCAAATTTTTGGCGCTGCGGAAAATCACTGAATTTGATCGCGTTTTGTTGGTCACAGAAAAGACCATCGCGATTCTTCGGAGTTTCAATAACATCTCGAACGTCAGAGTTGACAGCCCGAAGTACCTGACTGTTTTCCATATTTTGAACGCAGACAAGATTATTTTTAACGGCGAGAAAGCTCTCGGCGCCACGACTGAATGGCTGAAAGGAGACAAGTAATGTTGCTAATTCCCAGAGTATCTGAAAAAGCTTATGGCGCGACATTGAATAATATTTATGTATTTGACGTGCCGATGAGCGCCGTCAAAGCCGATGTCAAAAGGGCCATCGAGGGCGAATTCAAAGATGTCAAAGTCAAAGACGTGCGACTAGTCGTCGTCAAAGGCAAGCCCAAAGCTTTCATGCGCTCCAAGCGCAGTCGCGGCCTGTCCTATCGTTCGGATTTCAAAAAAGCTTACGTCACGTTGGCGTCCGGCAAGATTGAAATCCAAGCTTTCAAAGCCGAAGAACCGGCCGAAAATGCAGCCGGCAAAGACGCGAAACAGCCCGCCGACAGCAAAAAAACTGAGGTATCGCGCGGCGACGCCGAAGCCAATGTCGAGACGAAAAAAGCCGGCTTGTTCGCTAAGCGCCGCACTGGCAGAAGAGGAGATAAATAATGGCTATTCGTAAATTACAACCAACAACGCCAGCCCAACGCGGCATGACGACGCAAGATTTCGGATCTATCACGACCAAAAAGCCGGTCAAAAGCCTACTGGTCGCCAAAAAGCAAAAATCCGGTCGCAATAATTCCGGTCGCATCACGGTGCGGCATCGCGGCGGCGGCGTCAAAAAATTCATCCGATTGGTCGATTTCAATCTGCCGGTCGGGACGAAAGCGACCGTCGAACATATTGAATATGATCCGAACCGCAGCGCGCGCATCGCTCGCATTAAAGATGAAAATGGTAAATTATATTATGTTTTGGCTGGCAATGGCATGAAACAAGGCGACGTCATCGAATCAACTGATGAAGCTCATGTCGAATCGCATAATCGTTTGCCGCTCAGCAAAATCCCAGTCGGTTCGACGGTCTATGCTATCGAACTGCAAGTCGGCAAAGGCGCTCAATTGGTGCGCTCAGCCGGAGCCAAAGCTCAATTGACCGCCAAAGAAGGCGACCACGCCATGATTAAATTGCCGTCTGGCGAAGTGCGCAAAGTCCGCGTCGAATGCCGCGCTTCAATTGGTTCGGTCGGCAATGAGCAACACCAGAATGTCAAAATCGGTTCGGCCGGCCGCAAACGCAACATGGGCATTCGCCCGACTGTGCGCGGCGTAGTCATGAACGCGGTCGACCACCCACACGGCGGCGGCGACGGCGGCCGACATGGGCCGGGCAAGGCACCACGCACGCCGTGGGGCCAATTGACATTAGGCTACAAAACTCGCCGCAATAAATCGACGAATAAAATGATAGTAAGAACTCGCCATGAGGCGAAGAGGAAGAGGTAAATATGAGTAGAAGTCTGAAAAAAGGCCCGTTTGTCGATGCCAAGTTGCAGAAAAAAGTCTTGGCGCTCGGCGCCGATGATCGCACGGTCATCAAAACTTGGGCGCGCGCCAGCACAATCACGCCGGAAATGGTCGGCCGCACTATTGCCGTTCACAATGGGAAACAGCATATTCCGGTATTCATATCAGAAAACATGGTCGGGCATAAACTGGGCGAATTCGCACCGACCCGCAAATTCCGCAAACACGGCGGCAAAAAAGCCGCTGAAGGAGCCAAGCAATGAGTGATAAAGTCCCAACCGTCAAAGCCAGCGTAGTCGAATTGCGCATGGCGCCACGCAAAGTTGACATCGTGGCCAGCTTAGTGCGCGGCCGCTCAGTCGAAGACGCATTAGTGATTTTGGCGCACACCCAGCGCCGCAGTGCCGAACCGATTGCGAAACTAATCGAAAGCGCCAAAGCCAACGCCATCAATAATCACAACTTCAAACCAGAGGGTCTGAAAATCACGTCGCTGCAAGTCAACGCCGGCACTCGCCTGAAGCGCTACCGCCCCATCTCGCGCGGCCAAGCCCATCCGTTCATGAAAAGAACGTCCAATGTCTATATCGAAATCACCGGCGATTTGAAGCCGGCCAAAGAAAAGGTTTCGACCAAGACTACTGTGACGAAGACTACGAAGTCGGCCAAGAAAGCTAAATAATTGACAAGATAAAAAGTTCAAAAAACATTTTTTGAATTAAATTGTTGGTTTTGTTATAATGCGTTTATGTCAACAAAAAAATCTAGACTGTTAGAATTTGAGGGTGTGAAAATGCAGCCTCATGAAAAAGATACTATTTTGCGCTTGAGGAAATTAAACTTCGATGCCAAACCAGTTTTACCGACTGGGACTTCACGCACCCCAGATGTTTTTATCGGAAATCAATTATGGGAAATTAAATCACCGGTTGGCTTTTCGAAGAAAACGACCATATACTCTCAGTTAAAACGTGCGAAAAAACAGTCCGAATATTTGGTTATAGATACAAAAAGAACTAAATTGCCTGATGATTTTATAGCTATAGAACTGCGAAAATTAATAAAATTCAAAGCATTTAAAAAGATTAAGCATATCCTATTAATCAAAAAATCTGGAAAAACACTTGACATAGAGAGATGATTTCGCTACAATGGTAACATAGAAAGGCCACCGGGCAGCGCGAATGTGCAGCAGTAGGAGCCTTTTTTGTTGACGTGTGCTTGACATCATGACATCTTCGTGCTATAATACAACAGACTTATAACGTCCTGCTATAAAAATTACACGACATGTGTCGGGCGTCATTAAGCGCTCTTTTACAGCACGATTAAGGATGTTTTCTAGATAGATTCGTTGTTTCTTTGTTTGATTATCGACAGTTATATATAAGGGTTTAACCTTATAAGATATGCTGCCGGTAATTGGCAGCGGAAAGGAAGAGAGAAAATGGTTATTAAATCTTTGAAGAGGATTGGCACGGTTTTCCTCATCATCACGCTGCTCTTGACTGGAGTAACAGGCATAGGAGGTGGCGCAAGCCAAGTCACCAGTAATCAAACTGGCGGTTCGTTATCACAAGTCGTTCAGGGCTTCACTGATGCTTTTACGCCGTTGGAAGTTCATGCTGCGAGTAAAGTGGTAAAGGCTAAGGTGAAAAAATCGACCAAGAAGGTGAAGACTTATTCGATTTCTTTCGCTTGGAAGAATGAGAAGGTAACTGCTACTTTCAAGGTTAAGGCTAAGACACCGAAGAAGCCATATGACGTCAGCGGCGCCACACTGACTTTGGCCGGGAACAACTCGTCTTTGTCTGTACCGGCGAGCATTAAACAGACGGCGAGTTATAAAGTCGGGAAGAAGTGGTATACGAAGACTATTACTTTTAAGGTTACAAAGGTTGTGGCTACGAAGGATTTCAAGGCTATGAAAAGCCTAGATTTCACGAAAGCTAAATATCTGGATTTGACCGACATGAAAGATCGTTACTATTTAGCTGACCTGTGGCGAGGATCAAGCCTGCCGAGATTCCAGACTTTCAAATACGACGGCGGGGTATATTGTGTCAGCGGTGGAGCTGGCAGAGAATTGCACCACATTGAAGGTAAATGGCACGATGAAGTTCTGGGCCAACCAGTGACGTTCGCACACTTGCGAAAAGCCGTTTTAGCCGGTCAAATCACACCTGAGCTTAACAAGAAACTCGACAAATATGAGAAAAAGGTTTTCTCATCATGTTTATCGCTATATAACCAATTCAAGCAATACCAAGTTGATGCCGCAAAATACGTACACGCAGTTTATGACTATGCAGACAACGGCATAATATATGATGATGGCGATACGAGGCTACACCTTGGAGCTTCAGGTAGCGCATTTCTAGACAATGTGCTAGCAAATGGAAGAGGGGCTTGTAACGAAAAGTCTGTGATCGTAGAGTTTTTTCTCGATTTAGCAGATATTCCTAATTTACTTATTGGAGATAAGTTTTCAGTAAATCACCAGTGGAATATCGTTAAAATCGGCGATGACTGGTATCACCTCGACGCAACACAGGGTAGGTTTTTAGTCTCGCAGAACGAACAAGGTAAATCGTGGGTAAATTTTCCCTACAAACAATTCTTTCCCACTTGCACTAAAAACTTCCTCATTGACCATCCAGACTACCCGCTGACATGACGAGAAAATTTGTTTTTTTCAAAAATTCCTTAAATTTCGTGCAAACCCCGAGTAAAAAACTCGGGGTTTTGTATTGCATTTTATTTTAGTTATGCTATAATGGGGCGCATTATGTATGTCAATTTAAGTTATGGAGGGCGATACTGTGAAGCAAGCTGGTTCTTTCCAATCAACTAATGATTCCACGAGAGAGAGAGAGAGAGAGAGAGGTGGCGCTATGACTGCTCCACCGTTAATTGAGACTCCGAAAAAAACATTCTTGCGGCGCAGTCTGTCGTCTGCCCGAGGCTTTTTTCATAAACGCCCCGCAAAGGTAGCTTCCATGTGCGTTGTTGCAGTTCTATTATTGCTATTAATCACTTGGCTGTTGGCCATGTTTTTGCCCAAAGAACAACTTAAAGACGAGTTTGTCATCGGCGGCACCACTATAACCAAAGCAGATATTGATACTTACGAACAAGAGCTGCGTGAATACCGCGAAAGCGAAGAGACCACTGACAAAGATGACGGTAGATCGTTGCGCGAAGTAGCGGCTGACCAGTTAATTATGAATGCTGGGCTGAAATATTACTCAAAGGATCGTTGTGGGGTGGAAATTACGGAAGCCGACGTCATTGAACACATGGGTTATGGCGGCCAAATAGATTCTTTATCCAATATGCAACGCCCCATAGTCGTCGGTTCCGAGAACAATCTCTATGAAGAAAAGTTGAGAGACTGCGTTTTAAGCTATAAAAAAGTCTTTGAAATGAGCGTCTTTTGGGCCAGCCCGGAATATTCATACAATATGGCAACGGAAGAGCCGATGACTATCGAAGAGAGCAACCACCATTATGACCAAACGAAAGATTACCTGAAAAACAACATCCTGCCGCTTTTTGAACAAGGCAAAACTGATGAAGAGATCGCTAGCCACGCTAACTCATTTACTAAACACGCCGGGACGAAGACTGTCAGCAGGGAAACATATTCGAAAGATTCCAAATTAGAGTCTGGCGCTGTGATTTATGCTGAATCTTATGACCCATATTATTACGGACGTTATCGCGACGATATTACTATTGATGAGGGCGAGTCTGACCCGTCCGTCAACCACGATCGGTCTTTGACAAATGTAAACGACGCCATACGCGATATGGCGGTAGGCCAACATAGCGATGTCTTGGCAACTTCAGATGGAATGTTCCGAATATTTCGCGTCAATGGCGAAACTGGTGGCAAGTTCGCTGATTGGGATGATTTTTTGAATAACCTCAAAGATGAGTCTATCTTTGAAGGATGGTCTATCACGTCCGCCAAGATAAAGCGTTCGGCCGCCGCTATTATTAACGGTATCTTAGGGCGAGAAGTTGTGAATGCCGCCGGAATATGCAGCGGATGCAAAAATTGCCACAACATGTATACCAAACTGGAGTTAAAGAAAGCTGGCACCGACGATAATATAGTACAGGCTGAATATACAAAAGTTAGATACAAAACCCACCAAAACGGTAAGAGTTGGTGTGACCTAAATGGCAGCGGGTACGGAGCTTACACCAGCGATGCCCAATCAGCAAACACCACTAATAATGATACTATCAACTGCGGTGCCGGACCGCCAACCATCACAATTAGTGCAAACAGCGGGAGCAGTTACAGCAGCTATTACACTATGACGTCATTCGCGAATAACACAGCGACCGCTAGGGCCCAATGTCCGGTCATGCACGGATATGATGTAAGTAGTGTCGATAATCACCTAACTGATAGTAATGGCAACAAAGCTAATGATTTTACAGTGGATGACGGCTGGGTTAAGAGCGATTCGAACGGCGACCATATTAACACGGCGAAAGGCGTTGGCATCACTTGCAAGTATAGTCTTTGGGTTTGTCCAAGCAATGCTAATAAAAATGCCGGAAAAGCCATCCCGTACAATGAATCTGCAGGGTCTTCAAAGAGCAACGCTATAAAGGCGTATTGTTCAAGCCCTCCGAAAGAACCTCCGCCCCCAACGCCTCCGCCTAAAGATGTATATTATAACTACGTTAAATGCACCGATAGGTTCGATGAATCCTCCCGAGATAAACAAAGCTGTCATAATTGGTATGACGGTGTATCAAGTACGCCTCAAGATGCCATTACGCACATACAGATCAATAATGGAGGCCCCCTTTCTGACGCCAACAGATATGACGACTCGAAATGGACAACCGGCAAGCTAGCATTACGCTATCCGGCAAATATTAACGACAAAAAGAAAGATTATGCTTATTTTAGACATAAAACTTCAGGCAATATTATAGCGTATTGGACTCTGAGGATGTGTCTATATGAAACTTATATTATGACAACGGAAGAAACCGCAACTTATATTCAGTATACATATTCGTATTCTTGCGGGGCTGACGCTTTTTACTATTACGCCCAATCCATACCTACTAGCCTAATGAATACTTATTATTCTGCATTCGGCAAGGATCGAAAGGGCAAAGACCTTCGAGACGAAAACGACATAACTTTGGATAAGTTGCAAGACGAGTCAAAATACCGGCAACCAGAAAAGCCAAAAAATGATGGCGGATACAAATGGCCGTGGGAAGAAGAGGAAGAAGAGCCCACGGAAAAATGTTACACACCATTGCCGATGGGCAGCAAAAACTACAGATACTGTGTGACTAGCGAAAAAGATGGCGGCGATGGCATAATATACAGAGTATACGATGACTACTGGTATAATAATGGCCGATGGGAGGAACATCGTGAAGTAGCTCCAAGCATCGACCACGACATAAGAGATATACAGTATATCCAACCATCGTATCGATTTGAAGGCGATAAAGTCATATTCTATATCGACGATGAGACCTTGCTTAATACTGAGCTTAAAGACGCCGCCGAAGATGATAACAGAAAATACGAATACCGTTGGACCCAAGATAATGGTCTCAACAACCGCCGTTCATACAAAATGACTATCCTCCATCCCGATGACAGTGTTGAGGACAAATACGTGACCATTGAGCAACTTGACTGGTCGCGGCAGTGTAAAATAAAGATCCTTGAAGTAATTGAGAATAATGAGGGCGCAACAGTGCAAGACATACCAGAATTAGTGGGGGATGCCAGTGAATGTCGCGATTTCGCAAAATACTATGGCTATAGTTCGGTATTAGCAGAACTTGGCATCGTCACAACGACCGACTATTCCCTTAAGGAAGGGGATTACTTCGCCTTCGTAACAGTTAAAGAAGATATTCCCGACACGTTTGAATTACCACGGCTATTCAGTACAAGCACTTTTGATGGTGTCAAACTGCAAGTCACGTTGCCGGGAGCAATAGACGAGGATGGCAACAAAGAAGCAGACCAGACCTGGACGTCATTAGGTGTAGACCGCGTTGGCTATAATAACGGCTCATGCCTTGCCTCTTATTGCCCCAATGACGACTTATATTTCAACAAAATAGGCACTGACGTATACGAGCAGTCGTACTCCGACAACACTAGCTATTCGGACGCGCCAGCAGATGACGGTAATTTGTACAAGGAGTTTATCACTAAAAATGATTCAGAAGCCAAACTGTGCCAGCGTACTGGCGCCATTTCTTTTTATCCGCAAGAGCTTTGGCATGTTGATGGTTTTTACAAGCATTACTCTATCCACGCCAGTACCGACCATCAAAACACCTGCTTCTACGTCCCCTACCTCTACGAAAACAAACCCGTCATGCCTCAACTTGGCGATACTGACATTGAAGCTGGCGAAGAAATCACTCTGGATAAGAAACCAGCTGTGGAAGTGTATGAAAACAAACACTTTGACGGCGATGCTGAATGTAGTGGGCAGCGATGGCAGTTGACTCGCTATGTGGTAATGTCTGGGAAGCCTAATGCTGCCAATGTCAAAGGGCCATCGACCATATCACCAATGACAGGAACGACCGCGCGAGTAACTGAAGATAAAGGTAGTGGCATATTAGGCAGTGACAACAGTAAGTGTCAAGACCAAGGCGGATACCAACAATATACTCTTCCAGACAAAGTTACAATCAGCACCAAAGACGCCTATGTTGGCGACTATGTCTGCTACGTCCTGTCCGTATCTAGTTACAGTAATGACCCGTACGTAACAAATCCCGACTTGGAGCATAACATTTGGAATAATGCTGGCTTAGGCGTTGAGCAAGGCGGCACCCGCTATGACTGGGCTTGCGCGCAGGTGGTTAAAAACGCTAATTTACAATTGTTCGGTTCTAATTCATGGAGTGGCGGTAGTCATGGTGCGTCCTGCAGTACTGCCACGGTACTGAATGGCGGTTTTGAGGGCAAAGTTCCGAGTAAGGCTTCTGGTTCATGGAGCCAATATGGCTTATTGTCAACCGGTGACATCTCCAACTTTGGTAGTGGTGGGATCTTGAAGAGTGACTTTAATAATGTCAATAAATCATTGGCCAACTCAATCTTTGCTAACAGCGACTATGGCTCTGACGGTAATGAAGCTATTCTCGGGAGATACACTAAGGCCCACTGTATGACCGACATATACGATTATTACAACAGGCAAATCACTATTGTCAATAGCGTGACGGGGCAAGAAGAGGTAGACGTCGGGCGCGAGCTAAATACGTCCAACACCACGACGTTTGGCTCTGAGCTTTTAATTGATGTCGGAACATTGCCCAAGATCATCCGAGAGGATTCGGCCAACACCGGACAGAGCATAACTGACATTTACGATATATATCAAGTAGTAGACGGCAATGTACGATTGACTGGGACCGAAATTCCTAACGGGCGAAGCATTGTTTTGTTGGTTAACGGTGACGCTACTATTGACGGTGATATAAGGACCGCAAACAGCTTCGGTAATATCTATAGCATCCCACAGTTTACTTTGGCAGTGACTGGCAATATTATCGTGGAGCCGACAGTGCATGAGATATACGGGGTTTATTCGGCACACGATCGTAGTGCTACTGACGGAGAGGACACAGGGATATTCTATGATTGTGGCAAAATCGATAGCACCGAGACCAAAGACTTCGCTTACAGCGGTAAGTGCGCGGATTATCGAAGCGAGGTGGCAAACTCTAAAATCACTTATATCAACAGTTTCGTGTCCTATAAGCAGAGTAGCCCGTCCAGTCCGCTGGACTTGGGGAGCCAGAATGTTGGCCTAACGGTCAATGGGGCCATTATAGCTGACGGCACACGCTTCCAGAGGACTAATGGCTCCGAGAACAATAACGATACTACACCATCTGAGCGGATACGCTATACTCCACTGATATACTTGCAGGAGTGGGCTTATCGATCGCAGATACAGCAAGGCATGAAGACTACGCTGTATCGGGAGATTGCGCCGAGGTATTAAACGTGGTACAATAGCTCTCATGGTATGTATTGCAGCATTTATCGTTTTGATTTTGATTTCGGTGCCGGCTTTGGTGCTGAATCTCATCGGCAAGCGGAATAAGCGCGTCGAGAAATTCGTCCGGCCGTATTTCACGATGTTCAAAAAGGCTTGGTATTGCGTCGGGCGGCGGGTCAGTTTTCGCAAATGCGATTCGAATTTCAAGAGTGAAATCAAAAATTCCGTGCTTTCGAAATTAGTCATCAAACATCACAAATGGGTTCGGCCGGTGTCGGTCGCCATCGAGGTCGCAGCGGTTTTAATTGTGGCAGTGGCAATTTGGAGCCTCGCCGAAGTTGTCAAAAGCGGGCTCAGCCTCTATGTTTACGGCACTTGCAACGTGGCGAAGCCAGAAGCCTGCGTGCTGGGCGACGGCGAGGTCTGCAGCACTGACGCCGGCGAAGAGAGGAACGCTTTCATCGGCTGGTTCACCGAATGGGGCGACGTCGTTTCGGCCATTCCGGCCCGCATCAAGACTTGGGACGCCACCGAATATATTCCGGACAATGCCAACTTTTATAAATACACCACCGAAAATCCGGCTGCGCTGGACATTTTCGACCCTGGCTGCGTCAATTGTTTGAAATCTTTCAATAATCAATTGGCGAGCGACTTTTTTGACAAATATAATGTCGCGCTGCTGCCGTACTCCATCAAAGACCACAGTAGCGCCGACGGCTATAAATTCCCCAATTCATATCTGATTTCATCATACATCGAGGCGGTGCGAGATTTCAAAACCGACGAGGTTCCGGCACCCGAATGGCTAATCGTGCAAAAATTATTCACCGAGAGCGCGCCCGACCTCGACGTCAAACTATCATATCAGCAAGCTTTCAATGGGTTGGCTGGACTGGCTGGCACGCCATACTCGACAGAAAAAGCTCGTTCGACCTTGCATGCATGGTTGAGTGAATTTGGCTACTCTGAGGACATCATCGCCCAAATCGCCGCCCGAGCCGACTCCGCAGAAGTCTCCAGTCGCCTCGACCAAAATCGCCAAATCGTCGACGAAAAAATCCAAACCAAAGGCATCCCGACGACCATCTACGACGGCCACCGCCACATCGGCGTATTGCATTTCGATAAATAATTCATTTTTATTATTTTAGTAAAATAGCTTGGTTTTTTGGTCTGGTTATGCTAAAATAAGAGGCAAATGGTGAATAAATTGAAGCACAACGAAGATGCTGGTGTTTGGTCGTCAGTCGACTCGCTCGGCGGTTATTCTGATGCACAAACATCTCCAATCCCCATCCGCCGCTACCTCCCCATCATCATAGCAGTAGCCCTCGTCGCTATCCTATCAATAATCATGGTTAACATCATGTCAAAAGGCAAAGGCACTACACCATCGGGTTGGTACAAAGCCGACAGCTCAAAAGTGCTGTACGACCCCGCTCAGTCAAGTACCAGTAGTAGCAATAACATCGTCGTTGATCTAGACGCTAATCTAATCCCAATAGTCTATGGTAACACTACCGCTGATACCGAATGGTGCAACTACGACAGCCAAAAATGGTGCAACGCCGTTTCAGTCTCTTCGTCCACCCTCTCAGCCTACCAAAGCGACCCAATTGGCACTGAGATAATGGACGAAGACATATTGGCCTACTGGGTCTATATACCACGCTATGCTTACGAAGTGCAGCGCCGAGATGCCGTAGACCAGCCATCATGCTATGGCGACAAGACAGTAAATAGTGGTAGCACCCTGGAATGCACCCATGATACTCAAGTAGAGTATAATATCAAATTCGAAAATGCAGGCACCCTGAAGAAGTCTCCTCGACCCAGCAACTCCACTGACACGGTTCATAACAACTATCTAGACGCCATGAGCAGCTATAGAACCTATCCTACTACAGCCACACCTGGTCAAGAAACTGTCTCTGGCGTAGGCCTCAACACCGACACTACCTGGTCCACCCATCCCGCCTTCACCTTTGGCGATGAAGAAGAAAAGAAACGATTATTAACCAAACAAAGAGTCTGTTATGCCAATACTCCGGCTGAAGCCAAAGCTGACCCAAGTGTTTGCCATGATTACTATCCGGTACCAGTTGGCACTACTTTCAGCGAGGGTATAGATTACTCACAGTGTATAGCTACAGAAGCTAATTGTGCAGCCCTCAACATCACCCAAGCCAACGCCATAGCCGGAGCAGATGCACTGGATAAAGGAAAACGAGTGGCAAAAGTCACGGAATTAAACGGATTATGGGCGGGGAAGTTTGAAGTGGGAACAGACTTTTATTGCCATAACACAACAGCCACCACTCCAGTATCCTGCGGAGCAAATACTGCACCAAATAGTGTTTATATTAAGCCGAATAAGGCCCCGATGGTGAACAAGTACATCGGTGCGCAATTCACCATTGCTAAGAATATGTCACCAAACGCAAAACTAGTAGCGGGCGGCAACACAGTAACCAATAACACAGCCACCAACACCATGAATTTTAGTAGTAGCACGCTGACACGCCAAATCAAGAACTCTGATTGGGGTGCAGCGACAATTCTCAGTACGACAACAGCTGGGGTTTATGGTAGTAATAATGTATTCACGGCGGGGCAGTTCACGACTGAGGAGAAGAAAGTGTATAATAATGGTTATGATAAGTCAGCCACTGCCACCAACAACAGCAACGTGGTCGCTAATTATGGCAATATAACTGGTTGTGGGCCCGAGTCCAGTAAATCTGATGGCAACGGTACTAGTTGCAATGATTACGCCAGCCCAATAGGGCAGGAAGCATCAACCACTGGTAATGTTTATGGTATCTACGACATGGCCGGAGGAATTTGGGAAAATACCATGTCCAATAGGGGCAATGTCGCCGATAGCAACCATATGGCCACTATGCCGCAAACTCGCTACATTGACAGTTACTATGTTTCGCCTTTTGGCAATAAGCCCAGCTGGAGTAGCTCTTCTACTGAATATGAATACAACTTCGATAACTGCCTGTTCGAGACCTGCGGCGGACAGTCGTTACATGAAGCTCGCATACGGCAATCTGTTTCTGACGGTGCTCATCAATCTTGGGGGTCGGATGGTCCTGCTTTCGCCGACCCTGACTGGCCGTGGTTTATACGAGGTGGCGCCAGCTTCGGCGACTCTTACGCTGGGTTATGGGCCTCTGTCGGTAATGATAGCAGCAGCTGGAACATTGTTGGGTTTCGGGTAGTCGCCCAAAGCATCAGTAAAGCGATATCGATTCCTGCGCAGAAAAAAAATTACCAGTCAATACAAAGTTTCAGTAACCATATTTGCAATAATAACCTGCCGCCTGCGTGGTCCTATAGCGAAGCCGACGATTACGCGGCTAGCACCGTAATCTTGGTTGACGACAGAGACGGCCAAGAGTACCGAGTCCGTAGAACAAAGGATCATTATAGCAATGTATACTGCTGGATGATAGATAACCTAAAATTTGAGTTAACAGACGGTATGCTCCTAACCCCGCAAGATACTAACGTGAATGTTGACACCACTGTGTCTCTTGCCACTGGCGGCCTAACAGACAACTTCACTACGTCAGGCTACCTAACGGCAGACAACACTGATTCAACCGGCACTGATTACGATAACTACAACGCTTGGCGACAAGCCGACCCGTCGAATACTACTAATTGTAAAACTAACACGGGAGACAGTATTAACGGTGGGCTGGCCTACAATACTGACAGTAAAACTGGCTGTGGTTACCTTTATAACCATTACACTGCTAGAGCCGGCGGAAAAGGCAGTATTTGTCCAGCGGGGTGGTTTTTACCATGGGCTGAGGCCTTTGCTACACTAGACAATAGGTATAGCGGTTCTGGTAGCACACATTCCGGTTTAGCCTCACAGGCTCTATGGTTATCTGCGGGCGTGTGGCAAGGCACGTTTAGCGGTAGCTACGACTTTGGCTTTAGCCAACAAGGCTCGAGCGGCCTTTACTGGTCGAACGCCGCATGGCCTCCAGTTGACGGCAACGGCAGCGCCCTTTATTTCGATAGCAACGACTATGTTTATCCAGGCGCCTACGATAATGTTGCACGGCCTAACGGGCTTGCCGTTCGTTGTTACACTGTGTATAATCCAGGCAATTAACTCTCGGGACCAACTCGCCACTGTAGGCTTTCAGTAAATCATAATTTGAGTTACCTTGCACGCAGTTGGTCTTTTATGATACAATATACAATATTAACTAAAACGCAAAGGAGAAAAATGGATAAGGAAAATATTCTGGTTATTAATAGCGGCTCGAGTTCGGTGAAATTTCAGTTGATTGATGCTGAGACGGAAGAGACTATTGTCAAAGGCATGGCGGAAAAGTTGGGGCTCGATGACGCGCATATCAAAATTGGTTTTGACGGACAGACGACCGACCAGACGCTCGGCGCGACGGCGACGCATACTGATGCTATTCGGGTGTTGTTCGAATTTTTGGACGCGAATGGTTTGTCGGAGACGATTTTGGCGGTCGGGCATCGTGTGGTGCATGGCGGCGAGAAATTTACCGAATCGGTTTTGATTACGCCGGAAGTTATCGAGCAAATCGAAGAAGTGACGCCTTTTGCGCCGCTGCACAATCCGGCGAATTTGCGCGGGGTGGAGGCTATCGCCAAAATTGATGATAAATTGCCGCAAGTCGCAGTATTCGACACGGCTTTTCATTCGACTATGCCGCCGGAGGCTTATCGCTATTCGGTGCCGAGCGATTGGTATCACAAATATGGCGTGCGCCGCTATGGTTTTCATGGCATTTCCTATGATTTCATTACCAAAAAGACCGCTAAAATTCTCGGCAAAAAGCCCAGCGAAGTCAATTTGGTCATCGCTCACATCGGCTCCGGCACATCAATCGCCGCCATTAAAAATGGCGAATCTGTGTCGACGACGATGGGCTTCACACCGCTGGCCGGTTTGCCGATGGGCACACGCTCCGGCAATATCGATCCGGGTGTCATCCCATACATCATGGAAAAAGAGGACTTGACCGCCACTGAAGTCGTCGACCAGTTGAACAAAAAGGGCGGGCACAAAGCCATCGCCACCGTCTCCGACGACGTCCGCGATATTCTGGTCGCCATGGCCAAAGGCGACGAAAATGCCAAACTAGCGCTCGATATTTTCACCCGTAAATGTGCCAAATACATCGGCGGATTTATGACGATGCTGCCGAGCCTAGACGCACTAGTCTTCACAGCCGGAATCGGCGAAAACGGTTGGGAAACGCGCGAAGCCATCGTCGACCGATTGGCAATTCTCGGTTTCAAAATCGACAAAGCAGTTAATCGGAAGACCATCGGCTTCGAGGGCAAAGAGGGCCTCGTCTCAGCCAAATCTTCCAAATACCCAATTTACGCGCTCGGTACCGACGAAGCCGTCATGATTGCCCGCGACACCGCCAAAGCCACCAGACAGAAATAGTGTGCTACAATTAGTACATGACGTTTGAGGAAAAATTTGAACAAAAATATAGCGAGCTGAACGATGCTCAGAAGCGCGCCGTCGACCATATTGATGGTCCGGTGATGGTGTTGGCTGGGCCCGGTACCGGCAAAACGACCCTGCTGTCGATGCGAGCCGCCAATATCTTGCGCGAGACCGATACTAATCCGGAAAATATCCTCTGTCTGACTTTCACAGACGCCGCCAGCCAGAATATGACGGACAAGGTTGCCGAAATCATTGGGCCGGCCGGTTTCGATGTGGCCGTTCACACTTTTCATAGTTTTTCGGCCATGACGATGGGCCGATACAGTGATTATTTTTATCGCGGCGCCAATTTCACGGCCGCTGATGAAATTAGTAAATTGGAAATATTGAATGACATATTGCGCGAACTGCCGCACGACAATCCGCTGTCCGGCACGCATGACGAGCAAGCGACTTATCTATCGGCGGTCAAATCAGCCATCTCGCACATCAAACGGCAGGGCGGTTATACGCCGGACGATTTGCGTCAATTGATGAAGCAGGATTTGAAATTTATTGAGTTTGCCGAGCCGATTTTTGCCGAAACATTTTCTGATAAAATATCTAAAGGTGATTTGCTGAAATATACAGCTGGACACGAAAGAATGGCTGGGTTCGATGACCAAACTTCGTCGCTGGCGACAGAAATCATCAACGATTTCGCCGACGCCATCAATGAAGCAACCGCGTCGGGCAAAACCAACACTGTGACGGCTTATAAAAATCGCTATTTCAACGCGCGGGCGGGGAAGATGAACGACCGCGCCAAAACCGAGAAGACATTGGCTATTTGCGATGTTTATGAAAACTATCAGGACGAACTGGCGAAACGAAAACTCTACGATTTCGACGACATGATAGTCAACATGGTCGAACAAATCGAAAATTCCGCTGATTTCCGCGCCGAGTTGCAAGAGCAATTCCAATACATCATGGTCGACGAATTTCAAGACACCAACGAAGCGCAAATGCGAATTTTGAGCGCGCTGGCCGACGCGCCGGACAGCAATATCATGGTGGTCGGTGACGACGACCAAGCGATTTACAGCTTTCAGGGCGCCAATATCAACAACATGCGCGACTTCATGCACAATTATCCGAAAGCCGAAGTGGTGCAATTGTTCGAAAATTATCGCAGCGAGGGGAAAATTTTGGCGCTGGCCGAAAACATCATCGACGGCGTCGATGTGCGTATCAAAAAAGATTTCTTTGAAAAAGTGACGGCGTTGCTGGCTCGGAAAAAGCCGCTGGCAGATGAAAAAATTGAATTTATCAGTGCGGCAAACGGCATCGACGAATGCGCCTATATCGCCGAACAAGTGGCCGCCGAATTAAAGAGGGAAGACGGCGAAATCGCCGTCATCGCGCGCGAACACAGAGATTTGATGGAATTGGTGCCGTTCCTGCGCCGCGCTGGCGTCCACAACATCACTTACGAGCGCAGCCAAAATGCTCTCGGCAGCGCGCCGGTGCAAGCACTCGAAACTTTGGCCCGCATCGTAGTTTATATCGCCGACGGTGCGCACAGGCGAGCCAACGAATTATTGCCGGAACTGCTGGCGCACGACGCATGGAATATCAAAGCGCGCGACATTTGGAAATTATCGCTGGAAGTTGAAAACAGAAATAATTGGCTGGAAGAAATGCTGAAGCGGGCAGAATTTTCCGAACTGGCCGATTGGCTAATCGACATGAGCAAAAAAATCAAAAATATTTCGATGGAAAATGCCCTCGATGAGCTTTTCGACAAAAGCTACAAAAACCATTATTTTAGCGATGCGGCTTTGGCCGAAAATCCGACCGGCTATCTGGAATACCTGTCCGATTTAATCGCCATTCGCGACCAACTGCGTGAACACGACACAGACAATCCGACACTGAAAAACTTCGTCCAAATCTTAGACCTCTATCGCAAATACGACCAGCCCATCATCACTACGCGAGAATTTGGCCAAAAATCGCGCGTCCATTTGATGACGGCGCATCGGGCCAAAGGTCTGGAATTCGACAGCGTTTTCGTGATGCGCGCTACCAAAGAAAGATGGCTGAGAAACAGCAGCGACCATTTCTTCCCCAGCAATCTCCGCATCACGAACGATAGTGATGCGAACGAAAATCTGCGCCTGCTATTCGTCGCCGCCACTCGCGCCAAACATCGCCTCATTATCAGCGCGCCGAAAAAAGTTTCCGCCAAAGGCGAAAGCCTGAACATATTGTCGTACTTGGGCGACATCGCGACGCGAGAAATCAACACTGATTCGACCAGCCCAGACAATTTGGAAACTGCTTGGAATGCGAAACTAACCGTCATCAACGATGATTTGAAATCCGTGCTGGCGCCGACCCTGCGCGATTATAAATTGAACGCCACCGCGCTCAACTCGTTCGTCAACCTAGAATACGCTGGGCCGGAAAAATTCCTATTGAACAACTTGTTGCATTTTCCGACCGCCAAATCCGCCAACGCTAGTTATGGCACGGCAGTGCACGAAACACTGAAATTCGCGCATGGTTATTTCAATAAAAACGGCCAGAAACCAGATGAGAAAATGATAAAAGCCAATTTCCGAGAAAACTTAAAAAACATGCACTTAGACAAAAAAGACGAAACTTTTTATCGCCAAAAAGGCGAAGATAAATTGCCGAAGTATATCGCCAGCGCCGATTTCAATGATAAGCAATCAGTCGAACAAGTTTTCAACGCCCGCATCGGCCAAATGAATTTGACCGGCAAAATGGACCTCATCGAAGTCGACGAAAAAACCAAAACTATCGCCGTCTACGATTACAAAACTGGCAACAGTTTCGAGCGTTTCAACAGCGGTAAAACCAAAACTCACACTTACTATCAACAGCTGATGTTTTATAAATTGCTCATCGAAAATTCTAATAACCGCCCGAACTACAAAGTAACACGCGGCGTCTTGCATTTCGTAGATTCGAGCAGCGAGCCAACCAGCCTTGAAATTAATTACACTGATGCCGACATGAAAAAGTTCGTCCAATTACTAGAGTCCGTTTGGCAGAGAATTATGACGCTCGATTTTCCCAACGTCAGCGATTATTCGAAAAACCTGAAAGGCACATTGGCTTTCGAAGATTTTTTGCTTGACTTTTGAAGTCGAGCGTAATATAATTACAAACAGAGATAGATGGGCTCCATCAGAGGAGAACATCGCTATCTCGGTACACGGAGGTAGGAAAATGAACGCTTGTACTGTGTTCGCGCCAAGCAACCAAAAGGCTCGGGAAATGGTCAGATATTACGAAAGAAAGCAGTCGGACAAGATTATGGCCGAAATTATGGATGACTTTCTCAAGTCTCCGAACAGAGGTCCGAAAGAACCTCAACCACACAAAGGAGTCTGTGTTACCAAATAAACCACTACCACGCGTGGCGGGGCTGATAAGTCCCGCCTTATTTTATGTTAAAATGAAAGAGATATGAATTTTTGGAATGAATTAAAACAGCCATTTTTCGCGTTAGCGCCGATGGAAGACGTCACTAATGCGGCTTTTCGAGCGGTCGTCAACAAAGCTGCGCGGCCGGACGTGTTTTTCACGGAATTTATGAGCGTGGACGGTTTTTGCCATCCGGCCGGACGTGAGTCAGCGCTGCGGCGGTTGAAGTTTTCACCAACTGAACGACCAATCGTGGCGCAAATATGGGGTAAAGAACCCGAGAAATTTTCCCTGACTGCCAAAAAAATTGCCCAAATGGGCTTCGACGGTATCGATATCAACATGGGCTGTCCGGACAAATCGGTTGTCAAATCTGGCGGCGGTTCGGCGCTCATCGAGAATCCAGAATTAGCCGTCAAAACCATTCAGGCCGTCAAAAAACAAGCCGGCAACCTGCCAGTATCTGTCAAGACTCGGCTCGGCGCCCGTTCAATCGACGAATGGCAATCGTGGCTGAAATGCCTGTTAGAACAAGACATAGCCAATCTAACCATCCACCTGCGCAGCCGCAAAGAAATGAGCAAAGTCCCAGCCCATTACGAATTAATCGACGACGTCATCAAGATGCGCGATGAGGTCGCCCCGCGCACGCTCATCACCATCAACGGCGACATCGAAGACCGCGCGGCTGGGCTGAAACTCGTTGCCCAACACAGCGGCGTCAACGGCGTCATGATTGGGCGGGGGATTTTCCACTATCCGTTTTGTTTCGAAAAGTCCGCTCGCAAACACGCCCGCGCAGAATACATTGAGCTTTTGAAATATCATCTAGACGCTTTCGACGAACTAACTAACAACCCGCGAAAATACCAGCCGTTAAAGAAATTTTTCAAAATCTATGTGCGCGATTTCATCGGCGCCAAAGAACTACGCGAAAAACTAATGCAAACTAAAACCACAGCCGAAGCCAGAGAAATTATTGCTCAATCGAAAATTTGACTTTGCGCCACAGGCTAGCCGGCAAGCTCCGCGCATAGTCGAGGAATGTGTAAATCGCAATCGACAGCCCCAGCATTTCGCAAGTTTCTTCCAGCCCCGTGATGAAATGTGACACATAATACGACGCGTCGATGCTATTATACCAACTGGCATAGGCCTCTAATCCGACGGCGCCGAACAAAAACACCGCCACAGCCGCCAATAATAATTGTAAAGTGCGCTTTGGCAAAGTATTGAAAAACCGCCAGCAGACCAGCCCCGCTGCAACCAGCACCACCAAAACAATCACCCACCAACTATAAGTGAAAACCGGTCCGCCCACCGACACGAGAAACCATTTTAAACCCGTCAATTGAGCCAATATGTCAATCTTCTCGTGAATCATCGCACCTTCGTCGGCCGACAAAAATACCATGCCGACGCTCAATGCCGCCCAGTACTTCCACCACCTGTCACCACCGCGTTTTTTGGCCACGCATATCGCGCCCAAAATCGCCGCCAAAGCCACAAACAATAGTTGATTATACCAAGTCGGTAAACTGATTTCGCGATCCATATTAAACAATTCAATGGCCTCGTACCAATACGGATCGGCATAATTAATCGATAGTAGGGCAACATGAACGATGAAAAAAATCAGCGACACCAGCACCAACGCTTCAAATATCTTCCTCGCTGAAATCTCCATGCTATATATTTTATCACACTTGAAAAATTTGCAAAAAACAAAATATAGCCTTACAATATTAATATGAAGAAAAATGTCATTGTTTACAGCGCGAATTGGTGTCCGTATTGTTTCGACCTGAAAGACTACCTGCGCGAGCGAAAAATCAAATACGACGAGCGCGATATTGACTTGTCAGCCAAATGGCGCGCGCAGTGGTTGGAAAAATCGACCCAGCAAGTCGTGCCGCTGCTCGATATAGACGGTCATATTTATGAAGGCTTCAGTCGCAAAAGTCTCGACAAATTTATCAAAAACTGCTATACTGATGGTTAGTTATGAAAGCTCCGTTTTTCTCAGTTGTAATCCCGACGCTCAATGAAGAGGTGGCTCTGCCAGTCCTGCTCAAAGATTTGACGCGGCAAATTTATGACGATTTCGAAGTCATCCACGTCGACGGCCGCAGCGACGACAAAACCGTCGAGCGAGCGGGCAAGTTCGCCGACGAACTATCACTGCGCACCGTGCCGTGCAGAGAGCGCAACGTCTCAGTCCAGCGCAATAAAGGCGGCGAATTGGCTCGGGGCCAATGGATTATATTTTTGGATGCCGATGTCCAACTCAACGACGATTTCCTGCTCGGCATTCGTTATAAAATTTCGACTTTCGAGCGCCGAGGTCGCCACCTCGATGTATTTTCGACCTTAATCGCGCTAAATGATGTCGACAAAGAAAAAACCAAACACGTCATCTCGATGCGCGTAATCAATTCATTTTTGCAGTCGACCGCCGCGAGCGATGCACCGCGACTGTTCGGCGCCATGATTGGCGTACGCCGCAAACTTTTCAAAGAAGTGCATTTCGACCGCAAAGTGAAATTCGCCGAAGACGTGGAATTTGTCAAACAATGCATCATCCACAACGGCGTTTATCGCATCTTCCGCGCCCCGACTTATAAATACGATATGCGACGCTGGGACGAAAAGTCGCTGCCAGCCACCACCATCAATGCCATCAAATTGCAAATCCAATTGATGCTGGACAAAGAAACCGACTACGAGATGTCAGGCGGCACGAAATATAAATCCGACCCGAAATAATCGCTGCTATTGAAAATCGCGCCCGTTGAAACCGTGTCGCCAATTTCGAATCGACCAAGTCATAGTTTTGGGGTCGTGAAAGCGCAGACCGACCGCCAGCACGGCCAATAAAACATTTGACCCCCAGCAAATGATCCGCGTGAAAGCCGCTTGGGCCGGCCGGCCGTAAACCGCATAAGTCCGCCACCAGCGCGCATTATATTTATAGTACTGTAGCGGGGAAGTGCGCACGCGTCGGCCCGAAACGTCGGAGACCATGTCGCGCGCCCAGCCGACTTTGCGGCCGATTTGGCTCAGCGCAATCGACAGTGACAAGTCTTCCATGATTTTGCCGTCTTTTTCGGTTTTGGCTATGTGGCGGATTTTGTGCCAATCGGCGCGCCGAATTGCCATATTGGCGCCGTAAAATGAATAATTTCCGCCGACTAATTCGTTAGTAAAAAACACCGAAAACCAACTGGCGAAGTCGCAAAATCGCCGCGCCGGCAAATCATAATAAATCGTCATACCAGAACAACCAGCGCACTCGCCGTGCTCGGCCAAAAACCGCTGCGCCGCCCGACACCAACCAGCCTGCACGCGCGTATCGGCATCAATCCGCCCGATGATGTCGGCCTGCGAATAATTAAATCCGCGATTGCGAGCGTTTTCGGCGCCTTGCTTTTTTTCATGCAACAACACGATCTGCGAATTTTTCCGCGCCAGCCGCCGAACTATACGAGCGGTTTCGTCGCTCGAATTATTATCAACGATGATGATTTTCCCGATGTCTTTTTTTTGCTTCAACAACTCCGCCAAACAATCAGCGATTTCCGCCTCTTCATTGAACACCGGCACCACCACATCCATACTTAATGTTTTCATCTTAATATGATACAATATAACTATGAAAAAATCCAGCGACAAAGCCATCATCAACCGCCGCGCCAGCTTCGACTACGAGCTGAGCGATGATTTGATTGTCGGGCTGGAACTAACCGGCGGCGAGACCAAAGCCGCCCGACTCGGCCACGTCCAACTGAAAGGCAGCTACGTGACGGTGCGAGGCGGACAATTATGGCTCATCAACGCCTCGTTTTCACTCGCCAGCGGACAAAAAGGCGCCGGCCGCACCGTCGACACGCGAGCTCGTCGCATCTTGGCCCACCGCAAACAAATCAATCGCTTCATCGAAGACAAAAAACAAGGTTTGACCATCGTACCGCGAAAATTATTGAATAGCGGCCGATACATCAAACTAGTCATCGCCAGCGGACGCGGCAAAAAGCGCTACGACAAACGCCAAACCATCAAAAAGCGCGACATCGAAAGGCATGGTTGAATATGAAAATCTTTTCATGGAACATCAACGGCATTCGCGCCGCGATTAACAAAGGCGACTTCGCCAAATTCATCGCGAAATACCAGCCGGACATTTTGTGCCTGCAAGAAACCAAAGCCAAAAAAGGCCAAGCCGACATCGACCTACCGGACTACGAAGAATATTGGAACGATGCCGACCGCGCCGGCTATTCCGGCACGGCGATTTTCACCAAACTCAAACCGCTCGAAGTCCGCTTCGGCTTCTCCGACGCCATCAACAAAAAATACAATTTCGCCGATAATTTCGGCGACGCCGCGCGCGAGGGCCGCGTCACGACAATCGAATTCGAGGATTTCTACCTCGTCACGCAATACACGCCAAACGCCAAAAGGGAATTGGAACGGCTGGAATTTCGCGCGGGAGTCTGGGACCCAGCTTTTCTCGAATATGTCAAAGAACTGAAAAAGACCAAACCAGTGATTTTCTGCGGCGACCTAAACGTCGCCCATCGAGAAATCGACCTCGCGCGACCGAAAGACAATGTCGGCAACGCCGGCTTCACCGATGAAGAGCGCAAAGGCTTCCAAAATTATCTCCGCGCCGGCTTCGTCGACACTTTTCGCGCCCTGCACGGCGACGAAGCGGGCGCATACACTTGGTGGACGTGGCGGGCCAACGCTCGCGCCCGCAACATCGGCTGGCGCATCGATTATTTCCTCGCCACTAAAGACATCGCACCCCGCATCACCGAAGCCTCAATCTATCCCACCCAAGCCGGCAGCGATCATTGCCCGATTTCTATTGACTTTTCATGAAAAGTGTGCTATAATGGAGAGGTAGGGTAGTTCATGCTATCATCGAGGTACGCACCTCTATTTATTTGTTATCGCTCGTCGTTCGGTTAGCCACCGTCACAAAGGAGGTGATATGAATGGCAACAAAAAAGACAGAAGAGAAGTGCAGACACTGCAACGGAACGGGCGAGAAATCGCACACTTTCGGAGGCAGTATGGAATGCGGCACATGTAAAGGACGCGGCTCGCTATTGGTCGATGAGAATGGAAATAGGTCCATCGATTATAGCAAACCGAGCAAATGGCGTCCACGCTAATCCCATCGCCATTTTCAAACGAGGGGGCCGGCCTATGACGTTCGTCATAGGCCTTTTTCTATAGTCTAAAACCGCGCACTCGTTTGACGGCGCGCTGGATTAGTGCTAAAATACCCACCATGAGCAACCAGCAAAATGAAAAGAATCTATTACCCAAAAAAACGGGCGATTTGTCGGATTGGTATGTCGCCATCAATCGCTTGGCGGACTTGTCGGACTATGGCCCAGCCAAAGGCACGATGATTTTCAAACCCTACGGCTACGCGATTTGGGAGAATATCCAACGAGCTTTGGACGATTTGTTCAAAGAGCACGGCGTGGAAAACGCTTATTTCCCGATGTTGTTTCCGATGTCGTATTTGGAGCGTGAGAAAGACCACGTCGATGGTTTTTCGCCGGAACTGGCGGTGGTGACGCACGGCGGCGGCGAGAAGTTAGAAGAGCCTCTGGTGGTACGGCCGACGTCCGAGTCAATTATGTATGATTATTATGCCAAGTGGACGCAGAGTTGGCGCGATTTGCCGATTTTGATTAATCAATGGAATAATATTGTGCGTTGGGAAAAGCGCACCATGCCGTTCATTCGGACGTCGGAGTTCCTCTGGCAAGAGGGCCACACGGCCCACGCCACCGCCCGCGAAGCTTTGGATACGCAAAAATGGGCGATGGATGTTTACCGAAAAGTTTACCGCGAAGTTTTGGCCATCGACGGTTACAGTGGGCTCAAATCGGCTGCCGAGCGCTTCGCCGGAGCCGAAGAGACGCTGACTTTTGAAACCATGATGCCCAGTATGAAAGCTCTGCAGTCCTGCACTTCGCATTATTTCGGGCAAAAAATGGCGCGGGCTTTTAATTTGGTTTTTCAAAATCAAGCCGGCGACGACGAGTATGCTTATCAGACGTCGTGGGGGTTTTCCACCCGTTCGATTGGCGGGCTGATTTTGGCGCACGGTGATGACAATGGCTTGCGCCTGCCGCCGCGCGTAGCGCCGATTCAAGTGGTAATCGTGCCGGTCAAAACCGATGATGAGGTTTTGGCTGAGGGCCGAAAAATTTTCGACGAATTGAAAAAAGCCGGCGTCCGAGTTAAATTTGACGAACGCGATTATGAACGTTTCGGCTACAAATTAAACGATTGGGAAGTCAAAGGCGTGCCAGTGATTATAAAATTAGGCGCCAAAGAAATCACCGACGGCGTGGTCAGCTATCGCCGCCGCGACACGCTGAGCGACGGGCAATATAAGCGCGCAGGCGTAGCCAGCAAAATAATCAAACTGATCGACACCATTCAAGCCGATATGTTGACCGAATCGGTCAAATTCCGCGACGAAAACACATACGATGCGGCCGATTACGACGAATTCAAACGCATCATGGCCGACCGCAGCGGCTTCATCAAAGTCCACTGGAACGAAGACACCGACATCGAGATGAAAATAAAGGAAGAAACCAAAGCCACCACCCGCTGCAAGCTAGCCGAGCAGTCGGACGGCGTGGATTTTTACACCGGTCAGCCAGCCAAAGACATTTGGTTATTCGCCCAAAGCTATTGACTTTTCGCGGGAAGTGTGATACAACAGAGGTGGAGTTTGATGCTCTGGCACAAGGTTTCTTATCGGTTATCGCTCGTCTATCAACCGAAAGGGGTGATATAAATGGCGAAGAAAAAAGAAACGACGATTTGCCCGAGCTGCAATGGCTCCGGCGAAAAACCACGCACTCTCGCAGAAAAAGAAAGCAAGAGATGCGTGACGTGCGGCGGCAGCGGACAGTTGCTGGTCGACAAAAATGGAATTACATCCATCGACCACAACGCGCCAATCAAATGGCGCCCCGCACCCCGTGCTCAAATTACTTTCTAAGGGGGCTTGAGGCTCATGACATTCGTCATGGGCCTTTTCTATTTATAGTCTGCTTCTTACAAATTCATAAGACTATGTTGCAAACTTTACAAAGTCAACCTAAATTGTGATAAAATAGTGCTTATGACACGAAAATCAATTGGAAAAATCACCATAATTGGTGGCGCAAATGTCTGGCCGCACGAAATGTTGTCTGCCAAAGTTTTAATTCACGCGGGCTATAGTGTCGAATTCATACCAGAGAGCAAACGACGAGGCGAAAAGAAAGCTGATTGTTATCTCGATGGTGAGTTATGGGAGATGAAAGCACCTAATGGGGCGACACTTGACGTCGTCGAGCGAAACTTACGGCGAGCGGCCAAGAAAGCAAATAATGTCATCTTCGATTCGCGCCGCGTCAAAAAGATACCAGACGTAGCTATTGCGCGTGAATTATCAACTCAACTAAAATGTATCAAGAAAATTAATAAAATAAAATTTATAAATCGTCAGTCAGAAGTGCTTGACATGAAATAGGCTGTCTGCTATAATAAAGATATCGAAGACCTCGAACGGTGCGGTAAGCACCTCCCTCGAGGGCTTCTTTTTTATAACTCAACCTTGTTTTTCGTCCAGTAAAGTGTTATAATGAATCCGATTCACGTGTGGGAGAAATATGATCAAGAAAAAAGGCACTGTTAAAAAGAAGTCTATTTTGGACAAAAATTTGACCAGTTTCACGACTGATTTTAATCGGGCGTTTAAGAAGCATCGCAACGGCCATCAGAAATCATTCCATCGGGCTTATCACGGCAAACGCCGCCAAATTCACGACCGCAAAGAGCAGATGCCGCGCGCCCATCGCATCTTGGTGCGCGTTGGTTGCAGCGCCGTGGGACTGATTGCGGTTTTGCTGGTCGGGGCGGCCATCGCTCTGCCGATGGTCTTCGATGGCAAGGCTTTGCCCGGCACGTTCGTCGGCGGGCGCGAAGTCAGCGGCAAGACTCGCGACGAGGTCGCGGAAATTGTGGCCGGCAAAGTGGCTGATTTGCGAATTACTTTTCACTACGGCGATATTTCGGCGACGGCTGACGCCGAAACTTTGGGGCTATTCATCAACCAAGCGGGCACCGTCGAAGACACCATGTCCGCCAAGAGCAATCGAGATTTTTTCACCAAATACATCCCGTTCGTCAAAGCCGACACGCCGCTCGCGGCTGTTCACAATCAGACTTTATTCGAAGAATTCATCGAAAAATCTTTCGGCTCGGCGTTTGACAAAGTCAGCGAGCCGGCGCTGCTCTACAACGACGACAGCAAAGCTTTCGACGTCGTGTCTGGCAAAGACGGCTACGGCGTCAATCTCGACGATTTGGTCGCGCACTATATCAACGACGAACTGGCCAATCCTCGACCCATCGACGCCGAACTCTCAGTCGAACATTTCGAACCGAAATTGCCACTGGCCGCCGCCGAAGCTGCTAAAGCCACCGCCGACGAATATTTGAAACAACAATTGAATTTCAACTCAAGCGGTCGCCGCGTTTATTTCATAGACCCCATCGACATCGCTGGATTTATGATTTTCACGCCTAACGCAGCAGCCGGAACACTCGACATCTCATTCAGCGACGACCACATTCAACTCTTCGTTAACGAACGATTAATTCCAGCCATCACCAATCAGCCAGCCAACAAACGCGTACTGGTCGACGCGGGCGATGGGCGCGAACTAGCGACCTTGCGCGCCGGCATCGACGGCCGCACACCGAAAGACCCAGAGGGCATGGCGCGGGCCATCAAAGAAGCGCTGGCCAGCCGGCAAGTTTTGAATTACGCCGTCGAAATGACTGTCAAACCATTCGGCACTGAAACCACGACCATCGACGACCGACGCTGGATTGAAGCTAATTTGAGCAATTATTGCGTCTATCTGCACATCGGCGACGAAGTCGTCACAGTCAGCTGCGAGACCTCGCACGGCAAGGCCTCGACGCCAACCATCACCGGCGAATTTCGCGTCTATAGCAAAACTTTCAACCAATGCATGCCCAACCCACCCGATCCGAAACCGCTCTGCAATATTCATTATGTAACATATTGGGGCGCCGGCGGCTACGCGTTTCACGAAGCTTGGTGGCTGTCATACGCCAAAGGCAACGTGCGCACCGGTATCTCGCACGGCTGCATCAACATGTTCGCCGAAAACGCCAAAACCGTCTACGACTTCGCCGAAATCGGCATGCGAGTTTGGGTGCATTATTAAAACTGTGCTATAACCTGAGCACACTCAACCAGCCCAGAATACCCACCCCTGAAACTGTCTCTGTAAAAGCTTCTAATTGCTCTTTTTTATATTTTTATGTAAATAATAATATATTGTTCCAGATTGGTCGAACGTCTCTATAACCTGCTTGTTATTTACGATAACGCTTATTGTATGTTACAATGTAGGTGTCTTAAACTAATTTGAACTGCTTGCTTTTGTGAGTTCAGCCGATAAAAACGGCACCGCATAAGCAGGCTGAGCTCAGAAAGTTCAAAATGTAATTGGTTTAAGGCACCTTGCGGTGTCGTTTTTAGTAGGCGTCGACGCAGGCAAGTTTAATAGTAAATTGCCTACATAGGAGAAACTACTATCATGGCTACAACAGAAGAATTCGGTACAACCGATAAACCAAACCCGGCCGAAAAACAATGGGCAAGCAACCCGGAAACCGAGAACCAACTCGACCCGCGTGTCGAATCGCTAGCAGTCCCATTGGCACGGGATTATGCTGAAAAAAATTACCCAAAACGTGAAGACGGCACTTTTGAGCCAGCTTGGCGCGGTGTCGGTGGCGAGAAACAATACAAAAATAAATCGCCGGAAGATATCGCTACCGAAGAAAGTATCACGATCGAAGAGGCCCGCACAAAGGTGGTGAATATTGCCAACCAGCCATACAATGAATATTCCGATTACTGGAAAGATCAGAATCGTGGTGGTGCCGAGTTTTTGATTGAGCTACTAGACGAACGTGGCAAAGACGCTTTGTCCGGGATCGATTTGACTGACGATACAATTCGCGCTGAGTACGGTGATCTAATTCACAGCAATTGGATCGCCAGAAATGAGTGGGTCAAAGATCCGGATTACGGTGATCCAAACTTGGCTAAGCCATATGCGGAACTTTCGCCAGAAGAACAGCAAAAAGACATCGACCAGCTCGGCGTGCTACAAACTTGGTTGAAAGAACAGCCAGATTTTTTAGGGTAACAGACCGAGACAAAAGTGCGCAGCCGGAATCGGTCGAAAATGAAGCGTGGCCAGAACTTTATAGGGTTCTTGACCGCATTCATGACTCGGAGTTTTCCGATGAGCTTTTAACAGGAAGACAACGAGACGAGGTGTTTTACGCCGAGCTGTATGATACCTTGTCCATTTCGGCCACACTAAATGAATCAAAAACCGAAAGACAGCAGCGCGAATCGGCCGCGATCAAAGAGCTTTTTGATCGCAAGCACCAGGCTGGCGAAACACTTTCGCTGCAACAAACTGCGAACATTATTTACGAGTTGAAATGTCGCGGTGATTTCGCTGGGCTGGTCGACGTTTTTGAAGCGTCGAACGTTGACTCTCCGGTCATTAAAGAATTTTATGCCGTAGCACTCAATAAAATTGGACGGTTAGACGAGAGCAACGCCGAACTTGAAAAATTGCGCGATGAAGAGGGTGCAAAAGTTGGTGAAATAGCTGGTATTTTAGGCAAGGTTTATAAATTAAAATCAGAAAAATGCACGGGGGACAATGACGCGACCGGGGCCATCGAAAACATGGCAACATCGGTACGCGAACTTGAGCGTGGTTTTTATGATACGTATGAATTTTATCCAGGAATAAATCTGGTTTATAATCGCATTAAGTTAGCAGAACTATCAGACAGCCCAGAATTAATAAACGCGGCTTTCAACGATGCCGAGTTGGTAATGTTAGCGGCACGAAAAGCTGGCGCCGAAAAGACCTCTGATTATTGGACAGCGGCAACATTGCTTGAATCGTCGGTATTTACTGGTGAAATTAATGACGATTATATCAATCATTGTATTGAGACTTATGAGAATGATTGGGAACTCGATTCGACCATTAGTAATCTCGAGTCGATTGCAGAAACAATTCGTGGATTTCAGTCTAAACCAGAACTAGATGATGCCATGCGCGATAGACTAAGTCATACCGTTGATGCTATTACAAAAGATGACGGCGTTTTGTCCAGACTGAAGACCGCATTAGAAAGCGCCCATATTAAAACCGGAGTAGACGCTAGGGGTGCCGACACAATCTTAGACTTTGGTTTTATGTACGGCGAAACTACGACCTTGATTGGTGGCAACATACAATTTGGCGGCCAATTACAATCACATATTGTCAATCGTTTTGACACTGGCGTAGCTAAGATTTTGATTGATGATTTTGGTATTGACAAAGTCGAGTCAACGACAGATTTCAACGCCATTGTTGACCGGATGTTACGCCAACAATTTCGTACAGATGAGCTTGAAGATTTGCATGCGCCGACTCACGAAATCTATGATGATCAAATCAAAAAACTGCTTGATGTGGTTGGTGTCACTGGTGATATTGACAAGAAAATGGTTGACTCGCGCACTAATATAATGGTGGACCTGATGCTTGGTCGTGGTGATTGCCGCCAACATGCTCACGCCAAACAGTTGATTTTTGACACTTGGAAAACTAATCGACTAAACCAATTACTTGGTACCTTACGAAGACAACAAATGAGCGGTGACGGCATAGATGAAACGCGCTTCAAGATTGATGAATTATTGAGCACTCAAATGATGGTTTTCGACTCCACTATTGAATCCACCGTAAAGATGAATAGCCTATACGATCCAGTCAAAAATGAAAATGGTCAATATGTAATTAGCAAAGACTTTGAGCCAATCGAAGAACATACTTGGACCGGGCTTGTGCGTCTCGATAAGAATGGTGGCGTTGAATCACTCGAGATGGCCGATGCTTTTTATCAACATGAATATGGTTTGGGCGGCAAAGGCCAAATCGCCGCTAATCCAGAAGACTACGCCGGTGACGGTATGTTTGTAACGGAAATCGACGCTGTTGATGACGATGGTAATCACGTTAAGGTGCCGGTTCGATTGAAGCCAACAATTTACGCCGGAGATCGCGGTAAACGTGCTTTAACGCACTGCGATACCGGCTCGGCACACCTGCGCGGTATTGATCTCGGCGGCGATATACCAAATGTGGCGCGCGTAATTGATTCAGCAAAAATCCGCGATTTTTGGGAGGAAATTATCAGGCCGCAAGTTGCTTAATATTATCATGAGATAGGTGGTTAGTGAGATTCTCTCAGTTTTTGATGCGCTGGTGAAAGCACAATAGTTGGTTTTTGCCAAAGTATACTTTGTTTGCTATAATAGTCCCATGGCAAACCATAAACATGATTTTCTTTGGGGCGCATCGAGTTGCGCTTATCAGACCGACGGCGCGGATAACACGCAGTGGGCCGATTGGGAGATGAAACACGCCGAAAAATTAGCTCGCATCGACCACAAACGTTTCGGTTGGGTGCAAGGGCATGCCAAATTTGTCCATGAGGCTACTCAGCCGGCGAATTATGTTTGCGGCGACGGTATTCGCCATCGGGAATTTTATAAAGAAGATTTGAAATTATTAAAAGACATGGGGCTGAACGCTTTTCGTTTCAGCGTGGAATGGGCGCGTATCGAGCCGTCGCGCGACCATTACGACGAAAACGAAATTGCTTTCATCAAAAAATACATCCGCGAAATCAAAGCCTGCGGCCTGACGCCGATTATAACATTGTGGCACTGGACAATGCCGACTTGGTTCACGGACATTGGAGCGTTTGAGAAGCGCGCCAATGTCAAATACTTCGTGCATTATTGCCGCCGCGTGTTGCAGGAGCTGGACGGGGAAGTGAAATGGATTTTGACCGTCAACGAACCGATGGTTTATGCCCACGCCAGTTATCTCATCGGCGGTTGGCCGCCGTCCAAGCGGTCGATTTTCAAACTGTTGACCGTCGGCAATAATTTGGCCATCGCGCACCGCCAAGTTTATAAATTAGCCAAGCGTATCGACCCCAAATCCAAAGTTTCCATCTCACATAATACGTCTTATATCCACGCCGGCGACAGCAAACTATTGACGATGTTTTGGGTGGCGCTGAACCGTTGGGAACGCGATTCGTTCTTTTTGAATAGGGCGCACAAACACATGGATTTTCTGGGGCTGAATTGGTACACTTCTGATACTTATATCGGCACGAAATTGAGAAATCCCAATCGGCCGGTCAGCGATTTGGGCTGGGACATGCGACCGCACGACATCGCTTTTTCGCTGAATTATCTGTGGCGGACTTATCATCTGCCCATACTTATCACCGAAAACGGCTGCGCCGACGCGGCAGACAGCCGACGGGAGTGGTGGATTGAAGAAACGCTCAAAGCTTTGCGCGGCAGCCGAAATAACGGCGTGGAATTGCTGGGCTATTGTCATTGGTCGGCTTTTGATAATTTCGAATGGGACAAAGGCTTCTGGCCACGCTTCGGCCTCATCGCCGTCAACCACCGAACCATGCAGCGCACACCGCGACCGTCGGCCAAATTTTACGCCAAATGCGCCAAAGACAAACATTTCATGCAATAATTTTCGCCACCTCTTTGCCACTGTAATATTGCAAATAGAATTGCTCGGCGTAATAAATTCTTTTTTCTAACACCGGCGCGCTCGGACGCTCAAACTTCTCGCAGAAGACGGTGGCGGCGTCCTCGACCGTTTCCTGTTTAATTAATCCTTTAAAAGCAGCGCGCGCGTCATCACTGTCTAACTCATGTATGAAAAAATCCATCTGCCCACTCAGCGCCTGCCAGTCGCTATGTTTCATCAAATTAGCCTTGCGCGAGTCCTCCCACTGAAACAACCCATAAGCTATGTGACCGTTTTGTGACAGCGGGTCAAATTTACTTTCCTGAGCTATATTGCCCAAAATTCCGCAAATTTGTTCGGGGCTAAACTGACCGGTCTGCTCCAAATAATCTTTGACAATCGTGACGTTTTTATTATTTTTGCCAAAATCCATGCTTGGAGGAGCTCCATACAGAGCTTCATATTCGGTCGTATATTTGACGGCCTCTTCCGTGCCGCGACTATGAATTTCGACTTGGGCGGCAGCTTCCGGCGCCGCTTCTATTACCTCGTCTTCTGTCACCTCATCAGCGACGAGATTAGACTCTGGCGCAGGCGGCGTCTCGCTAATCTTAGCAGCGACAGCTTTGGGCTCAAAATCATCAGTGGCATCGTCGCCATTCTCAGCTTCGACCAAAGCTTTGTTGACAATAGAATTGCTAGTCAAAATCACCGCCGCAATAGCAATAATCGCCATGATGCGCTTATTGCGTCGCCGACGCAACTCCGCCCGCTCGAAGCGCCGGCGGCGCCGCTCCGACACTTCGTCGCCGCTCGGCAGGCGACTGTTTTCATTCCCTCGCATAGTCATACTACCTATTCTACCACAAAACATTTCCATTTTGCATTTTGGCGGCCTTATTTTTTATCAACCACTTGACACGCCGTATAAAAATGTATATAATTATATGTATATAATATATGAAAGGATATAGATTATGGCGAATACAGAATTAATTCAGGTGCGAGTTGATAAAAAACTCAAAAACGATACTGAGAAGATTTTTAAAGAGATAGGCTTCAGCAACGCTTCAGCAGTGCGAACTTTTTTGAAGCGTGTTCAGCGCGAGGGCGATTTTCCATTCGATATTCGGATGTTTAATGACGAAACCGTCAAAACCATACGTGAATCCGATAAAGGTCGCAAACTCAGTAAAAAATATAAAGATGTTGACAAGATGATGAAAGATATTTTGGGTGCGGACTATGCCAGAGCTTAAATACGACATCAGATACACTAGTCGCATCAAAAAAGACTTGAAATCACTGTTAAAACGTGGCAAAGACATGCGAAAATTTGAAAATGTCGTCAATCTTTTGGCCAGCGGCAAGAAGCTGCCGCCAAAGTACCGAGACCATAAATTGATTGGGGCCAAAAATGGTCTGCGCGATTGTCATATCGAACCGAATTGGCTGCTATTATATAAAATCGAAGACGACACTTTAATCCTAGAATTAAGTCGCACCGGTTCTCATGCGGATTTATTTTAAAACTTAGCATATTTTTTCTTTGGCACTTCGCTACCCCAACTCAAAAAGATCATAGACACCCAACCCCTGCTAAAATAGTTAGTGAATAACAACTAATTATGAAGGAGACAATATGTCTAAAACGGGTGTAGCTATGACCTATGAGTCTATTTTACCAAAACAATACAATAATATTAAATCAGTCAGTTTATCGTCTGAGGCTAAAAGGCGGCTCTGCTATATAGACTTCTACTTTAAGCATGGCAAGAATGCTAGTCTAACCATTAGGCACTTCTGCATTGCCAGAGCTACTTTCTATAAGTGGCTGAAACGTTACCATAAATACCACTTAGGTACCTTAGAGAACCGTTCCACTAAACCTCATCATGCTCGCAAGGCTGAATATGACAGCAGCTTCGTGAAATTAGTTGAAGCTTTAAGACAAGACTATCCGACCTATTCAGCCCGTAAGCTAGACCGTATCATTAGACGTGACTACCAGTTGGCCAAATACTACTCCAGAGCCACTATTGGACGGATCATTAAACGTCACAGCTTCTACTTTGGCGCTAACTTAGATCGTAGCCTTAAACTGCGCAAAGCCGCTAAGAAAGCTTGGCAGACCCGCAAGGTTAAGGTTTTAAAACCATACCACCTACCGCTCAACAAACCACATCAATACATTGAATTTGACATGAAACATATCAGCTCAGACGGTAACAAGAAGTATGCCTTTATTGGCATAGATCCTTATACTAAAGAAAACATCATTTCAGTAGCCGCATCACCCAGCAGCAAGAATGCCCTTGTTGCCATTAAAGCCATCGTTGAACACTTTGGTGACTCAACTAAAGGGCCAGAAGGCAGCAATGAGGGCTATGGCCTAACTATTATTAACGACAATGGTAGTGAGAATATGGCCGAAGTCTATGATTACCTACAGGCACAAGGTATCCCACAGCTCTTTACTAGACCCTATGCGCCAAAAGAGAAGCCTCACGTCGAAAACCTAATCGGTAAACTCCAACAAGAATGTCTCGACCAGCATCGCTGCTATATGAACTTAAGTGAACTAAGGCAAGTTATTACCAAGTGGCTCAAAGACTACCATTTCTTTCGTCCCCACGAAGCCTTATCTGACCAGACCCCAGCTGAGTTCTGTGCTACAATTGGAATAACTATTTTACGGGCGGAGGTGTA
>JAISBI010000027.1 GCA_031266275.1 Candidatus Nomurabacteria bacterium
TCTACTGTGTTGGGGATGAGGGAGAGATTAGTGGGGGTAGTTATAGGTGAGATGGAGATGCTGGGGGAGGAGGAGGGTTTTAATGGGTTGGTGGGAAGAGCAGTGGCTATGGGTGGTGGAATGAGGGGGAATAGAAGGAAGTAAGTAACCACCAAGAGAGGTGGCAAGGAGACAAGGGGGATGAGACATGAGTTGGTGAGGGTGCGGAGGAGAGTGGTGGTAGTGGTACGGAAAGGACTATGATGTGGGTGGTGGGAAGGAAAGGTAGAGGGTGTGTAGTAGGCGTTGGCAGTGGTTTTGGTGTGAGAGTGAGTGAGGTTATGGTAAAGGTTAGAACAGAAGTTAGAGCAAACACTAGTTATTGTACGGGGCAACGAGAGAGAGAGAGAGAGAGAGAGAGAGAGAGAGAGAGTCGCGCTTTACGTCATCACAAAGAAAGTGAGATGGGAAAGTTATATTGTTGTTCAGTTTGTTTTTTATGATTTGTTTCATTTTTTTATATACACCCTCTTTGTTATTTGTTGTTATACCCTTTTTGTTGTTGGTTATGGTTACATTATATATGATAAAATTTGTTGTGTCAAGGGTTTTGGGGGGGGTTGTTTATAATATGGTGCAGGGACATCCCATAGTGCTTTCTGACGCTCTTTCGAGGGTCAATAAACCACCTTAAACTCCTCGCCCAAAATCCCCTGAGTCTTCCCAATAAAATACTCCCGCGACGTCCCCTGGGCCCGTAAATTATGCGTACCCGCCATCTCCGCCGTATAATCCCTCAAAAAAGTACACCGATAATCTATAAAGCCACTAGCCTGCCAAGTCACCGTCGGCCAAATCTCCACCCCAGTTACCTCCGCCGCCCTGCTCTCCACATTATACCGAATAGCCCACTTCACATACAGCCCCAACATATTAAACGGCTCGTCCTGCGCCGACAAAAAATTCCCCATGCTATAAATCACTAAAGTCTTATGCGCGCCGTCCGTGCTGCTCACCCACCGCACCGGCTGAATCACATGCGGATGCTCCGCCGCCACCACTTCGACCCCCAAGTCTGCTAGCAGTTGCGCCAACCGCTCCTGCTCCGCATTCGGTGCCGTCGCGTACTCCGTCCCCCAGTGCATCGACACCAACTGCACATCCGTCTCCGCATTCAACTTCTCCACCCGCTGCCGAATCAAAGCATCATCAATCAAATTCACCATATACGGCCGGTCATCCGGCAACTGAAAACCATTCAGCCCATAAGTAAAGCTCTCCAGCCCAAACTTCACCCCCTCGCGCTCAATATATTTCACCCGCTCAAATTCCTCCGTCGACCGCGCCTCGCCCGTCTGCACCACATTCTCAAATTTATCCAAAACTGCCAACCCCGCATCCACTCCAGCCGCCCCGCGATCAAAACTATGATTAGAAGCCGTATTCACCCAATCAAACCCCGCGTCCGCCACCGCATCCATAATCTCCGTCGGCCCGTTAAAAGTCGGGTAGCTAGATAGCCCCAGACTAGCCCCCGCAAAAGGCGTCTCCTGATTAATATAAGCTACATCCACCGACATAATCTCGTCCCTGACATTAGCGTAAAACGGCCGGAAATCATACGCTCCGCCACCGGTCGCCGCCGCCAAATACACCGCCCCGTGAATTAAATTATCGCCAACCGCCCCGAAACTGACCGTTTTTACTGGGTTCGGCTTGTCCACTTCTTCCGCCTCCGGCGTCTTCACCTCTGGCGCCACCGTCTTATTGTGATAAACCAACAAAACACCGACCCAGCCCGTAATCGCCAAAACCAACACCGCAACCAACAGCAAATACTTTTTCATACCTCAATTATACCACCGGAACCATTTCGGCTCAAGACTTGGCGTTCAACACTTCAATTCGATTTTTCGCATCGGACAATTGTTTTTTGATTTCGTCGGCCAATTTGGCGCCTTTTTCGTATTGGGTGATGGCTTTTTCGACGTCGATTTCGTCGGCTTCGAACCACGCGACGACGCTTTCGAATTCGTCCATTAATTCTTTGATGCTTTTATTTGCTTTTGACATTTTTGACCTCCGTTTCAATTAACATTTTATTAGTTTCAATTCGCAGATTGTCGCCGACATCGGCTTCACACACCACTTGCCCGTTCGCGTCATAGACCAGCGCATAGCCGCGCCGCAAAATTCGCTCGGGATTGAGCTGCTCTAGTAGCGTCGTCAATCCTTTCAGCTGATTTTCAGTTTTCTCGGCCGCCAAATTCAGTCGATTTAACAGAGACGAGAGCGTATCGTCAACTCGCCGCTCGGCCGCATTCAGCTGATTTTCAGTTTTCACAATCAAATGTTTCAAACTGGCGTCGAGCCCAGCCATCAATTCGCGCTTGTCCGGCAATAATATTTCCGCCGCATTGCTCGGCGTCGAAGCGCGCACGTCGGCCGCCAAATCGGACAATGTCGTATCAACTTCATGACCAATCCCCGTGACAATCGGCACACGGCTGGCGGCGATTTTGCGCACTAACGGCTCATCGTTGAAAGCCGCCAAATCATCGGCCGAACCACCGCCACGCACGAGCGCGATGACTTCTGGTGGCCGCGCCATTTCGTTGAAATGCTCAATTCCCTGCATAATCTGCTCCGGCGCGTCCAGCCCCTGCACCAATGTGTGATAAACTTCGATTTTCAATCCGCCAAATCGCGCGCCCAAAATCTTGATGAAATCTTTATAACCAGCCGCGTCAGTCGACGACACTACACCGATGCGACTAGGCAGTTCCGGCAGCAACCGTTTGCGCTCCGGTGCGAACAGACCCTCGCCCGCCAACTTCGCCCGCAACAATTCAAAAGCTTTTTTCAAACTGCCCTCGCCGACCGGCTGAATTTGTTCGACCGTCAGCGAAAACTTGCCCCAATTAGTGATTTTTGGCCGCGCCACAATTTTAATCATCATGCCGTCTTCAATCGGCGTGCGCAAACTATACAAACTCATGAAGCAACCGAGCGAACCGTCGTCGTCTTTGAGGTCGAAAAAGACCCATTTGCCTTGATTGACTTTGAAACTGGCCACCTCGCCGACAATGGTCATGGTCGGGAAAATCTGCTCCAGCGATTGATTCAAAACCGCAATGGCGCCCGAAACGTCGAAAACTGCTTCACTCATGATTCAATTGTATCACAACTAATCAATCGGCCCTCGACGCTGGTGCGGCCATTCCATTCGTTCAGAGACGGCGTGAATAAAACTTTATAAAGTTTGTCCGACGCTATAAAGTTTTTGAGCTCATCCGCTGCGCCAAATTTAATCATCTCGATGACTTTGCCGCCGGCGTCTTTGAAACGAAACTTGACATGTTGATTTTCTGCGCCCAGCGTTTTTTTGCCAATAATTTGTAATTTTTTGGCCGCCAAAATCGGCTGTTCGTTGCCCATGCCAAACGGTTCGAGTAAAGCTAGTTCCTTGACCAACTCTGCAGTCACATTTTTAAAATCATCAATCTCGACGTCCGCCGTCGGCTCCAAAACCTCCGCCTGATTTTCGAGCGCCAAAGAATTATAAAACCTGTTCACTGCCACGCGAAACTTGGCCAAGTTTTTCGTCGCCATAGTCACCCCGCCAGCCGCCGCATGCCCACCGCCCCTCTGAATCAAATCGCGCGCTGCGTCAATCGCCGCCGCAATCGAAAAATCGCCAAAACTACGCGCACTGCCCTTGCTCGTGCCATCCGGCAATTCCTCGAAAACAAAAACCGGCCGCTGATACTTCTCCATCAATTTACTAGCCACAATCCCCACCACGCCGTGCGACCAGCCAGCCCCCGAAACCACAATAACCGAAGGAGCTCCGGCACTACTCTCAGGGGCATTTCGATTTACATTTGATTTAACAATGAGATCCACTTCTACCGACAAGTCGGTAGAAGTTAGCTCATTGGAAATCAAGTGGCCCCTAAGAGTAGTGCCGGAGCTCCTGTCACTATTAATTTTCTCAACAGCTTCCTCAAAAATCCGCTCCTGCGTCCGCCGCCGCGCATAATTCAACTCATCCAACTCCTGTGCCAATCCAAAAGCCTCCTCCGCACCATCCGCCCGCAAAAGCCGCAAAGCAATCTCGGCCGTCTCCAACCGCCCCGCCGCATTCAGTCGCGGCCCGATGGCAAACCCAATCGCCCGCGCATCTAATTTCTCTGGACTAACCTGCGCCACCGACAGCAAAGCTCTCAATCCAGCCCGCCTCACCTTGCGCAAAACTTCCAGTCCCCAGTAAACCAACACTCGATTTTCATCCGTCAAAGGCACAATATCGCAAATCGTCCCGAGAGCCACCAAATCCAACCACCACTTCTCCTGTCCCGCCTTAACCCGAGACGTCACCTCGCCCCGCGTCAAAATCGCCCGCACCAACTTGAAAACCACCCCGACCCCCGCCAAATCACCGAAAGGATACTTCGAATCATGCCGCTTCGGGTTGACCACCGCCACCGCTGGCGGCAAAACTTCGCCCACGCTATGATGGTCGGTGATAATCACATCCATGCCAAAACTGCCGGCCAATTCCACTTCTGCCACCGACAACGAACCGCAGTCGACCGAGATAATTAAATCAACATTCATCTCGGAAATCTTCTCGATGGCGTCCATATTCAACCCATAGCCTTCGGCAAATCTATCCGGCGTATAAGTCTCGACCTGCTCCGCGCCGAACATCGCCAATGCCTCGCCCAGCAGCACCGTCGCCGTCATGCCGTCCACATCATAGTCGCCATAAATCAAAATCCGCTCGCCCTGCGCTATGGCCCGCGAAATTCGCTCAACCGCCGCTGTCATATCCGGCAGTAAAAACGGGTCATGCAAGCCATCGTCATAATTGGGATGCAAAAATTCTTCGACTTTCGCCGAAGTTTCATAGCCGCGTCTTGCCAAAACTTTCTCGACAATCGCGTTCATCAGTTGTCTTTTTTGTTTTTAGAAATTTTCTGCGACTTAATTACTATGGCTTGCAGCTCGCGCAAAATCGGGAAGCTTTTGTTCGCCGCGTACAAATTCGTGCCGCCTTTTTTCTCAATTTTAATGAATCCGGCCGCCACCAAGCGCTTCAGTTCACGCTGAATATTACCCGGATCTTCTTTAATCAACTTCGCCAAACCGCGCACGTGAGACTTGAAATCTGGGTACTTTGCGTACACCACAACTATTTTTCGTCGCACTCGCGACGTGATGAAAACCTCCAACATACATAGATATGATAACAAAAAAAATTATTTTTTACAACACCCATTTGACAGGGGCGACGCCATTTTCTTCTAAAAATTCGTTGGCTTGGCTGAATGGTTTTGAGCCAAAAAACCCAGCGTGAGCCGACAATGGCGACGGATGGACGGATTCGATGACTTTTATTTTCGGGCTGGTCAAATAAGCTTTCAGCTGGCGGGCGTTGGCGCCCCACAGTATAGCGACCATCGGTTTGTCGCGCTCGTTCAAAACTTGGACGGCGGCTTCGGTGACCTTTTCCCAGCCTTTGCCCTGATGCGAATTCGGCTTGCTCGGCTCGACGCTCAAATTCCGATTCAGCAACATGACGCCCTGCTCGGCCCAGCGCGACAGGTCGCCGTCGGCCGGCGCACTGACGCCCAAATCGTCTGATAATTCCTGATAAATATTCTGCAATGATTTCGGCAATGGCCGCACCTCAGCCGCCACCGCGAAACTCAGCCCAATCGGATGACTCGGCGTCGGATACGGATCCTGCCCCACGATTAAAACTTTGACATCCTCCAGCGGCGTCTGAAAGGCTCGGAAAATCCGCTCCGGCGCCGGCAAAAATCGCCGACCAGCCGAAACTTCCGCCCGCAAAAACTCGCCCATCGCCCTAATATCCGGCTCGACCGGCTGCATCGCGGCCGCCCAATCTGGTGCCATGATTTCTTCTAATTTTTTCATGCCGCTTCTTTGTTTAGGGCTTCTGCCGCGGCAACGGCGTCGTGGGCGTAAATCGTATCATTTTCGTCCATACCGGCTTCTCTGGCCATTTTAATCTGCTCGCTGGCCGATGCCATTTTGTCAAGTCCCGGAATAATTTTACCGATGGTATTGCGCAAAGCTTCGTCGCCCCATGTGCTGATTTGGACATCCATGCCTTTCGCGTGAGCTTCTTTGACGGCTGATTTGACCAGCTCAGCGGCTTTTTCTGCGTGACCGAATAATTTCATAACTCCCGCCTTAATAAAGACACCAGATATACCCTTGCTGAGACCAGTCTCTTCGTAAAATTCTTCCGGCGTTTGAACCAGAACCGTTTCGCCCTTGTCATCATTAACGGTCGAAACTTCCAACGGGCCTAATTTAGCCCATCTACCCTCTGTTAATTTATGAATACGCGCGACATCTTCGTCACTAAACGGCGACGGTTCGACGGTTTTTTCCGCAAAAACTGGCTTTTTGTTGACGATGAGCGGAATTTCCGGCGCGATTTGATAGACGGCGGCCAAAACGCTCGGCTCAAGTGAGGCGATTGCAACACTGTCTTCGACGCCATGCTTTTTCAACTTGTTCAAAATCTCCGCCACGCCGGCCGCTGAATCCTCGCCTAAATCCTTGACTTCGATAATCATATGATTACCGTCGTCTTGGTATTCTGCCAACAGCCCCAACACGTCGTCCAACGTGTCTTTTTTGCCGCGCTCTTTTACTTCCGCCGTCGTCTGTTCGCCAACTTTCTCACCCGAGATTACCGACTCATCACGGCCCCAATGGGTCAAAACGAATTCGCCCTCAGCGTTGGGCCGGACATCGATTTCGACCGCCACATTACCCTTTTTATACATTTCCTCGACGAAGCCTTTGCCGGAGCTCCAAGCCGATTTGTTAACCAAGTTATATTGTTGTTGCGTCGCGCGATTTTGGTCCAAAATATCCAAAGTCTTATTCATCGTTTGATACAACGCATCAGCCTTTTTCACCTCTTCGAAAAAGTTCCTGTCCGGATTGTAATAATCGTCAGCTTCGGCGACTTTACTCTCCTCAAACATGCCCTCCAATTTCAAAGCCACCTCACCGACGTCATCATACAGGGCAAATTTTTTCGCCTGCTCCATATTTTCGGCCAGACCGCGCTCGGCAGTCGGCTCGTCTGGAACCTGGCTATTATTTTGTATATTAACTATTTCACTCATTGTTTTTCCTTATTTATTCATATAATTGCTGCCATTCTAGCATAAACTTTTTAGAAATGCAAGCTTGGGGGATAGGATTTATAGAAACCTAGATGTCGTCAATCCTAATAGCGTCTTTCACATCGTATCCGCCGACTTTTGTGCGGCGCAGTTCGGCGCAATAGGCGCCCGTTTTCAAGCGCGCGCCAACCTCTTCGGCGAGGACGCGGATATAGGTACCAGAGGAGACGTGGACGCGGATTTTCACGAATGGATAGCTGTAGATGAGTAATTTTATAGAGTAAATCTCGATTTTTCGGGCTGGAATTTCCGGAATTTTACCTTTTCGGGCCAATTTATAGGCTCTCTGGCCGTCGATTTTTATGGCGCTGTAGATTGGCGGTTTTTGATGCTGAACGCCAACTAGGCCGTCTAGGACGGCTCTGAGAGCGTTTTCACTTGGAATTTCCGCGCTTACGGCAGTGATTTCGCCCTCTGGATCCCCTGTTAAGCTAGTTTCGCCGAGTTTGACGACGGCTTCATAAACTTTATCGAATTTCAAAAACTCGCCAGACTTTTTCGTCATTTTCCCACTCAATAAAATCAAAAGTCCAGTTGCGAACGGGTCAAGCGTGCCAGTATGGCCGACTTTAACTTTATGCCCCGCCGCCTCTGTCAAGCGCCGCCGCACTCGCGCCACCACGCCAAAGCTCGTCATGTGGGCCGGTTTGTCTATTAAAATGGTCCGGTCGAGGTTCATTTGGCGGGTTTTTTCGCTTTGGTTTTGCGCCGATCAGCGTAAGCTTTGATACCTTCGCGGGCAGCCGTTTGTTCGGCTGCTTGCTTCGAAGTGCCAGTGCCGACGCCGATTTTCCGGCTGCCGACAAAAGCGCCGACCGTATAATTTTTATCATGATCCGGTCCGTCTTCGGCCAAGACTTTATAGAGCGGGACGCTGAGGTCGTAGCGCTGGCTGAGCTCTTGGAGATGCGATTTCGGGTCGCGCCAGCTGCCGCTTTCGATGATTTCGCCCATTTTGCTTAAAATATTTTTGGCGATGAATTTTTCCGCCACGTCGTAACCTTTTTCGAGGTAAATCGCGCCGATCAACGCTTCAAACGCATTGGCCACGATGTGCTTTTTGGCGCTTTCAGAAGCTTTTTTCTCGCCCCGAGAAGTACGAATGAGATGTTCATAGCCCAGTGCTACTCCAGCGTCGCGAATCGATTCTGTGCGCACCAGCGCCGAGCGCCAAGCCGTCAAAGTGCCTTCCGGTTCACTATAATTTTCATACAGAAACCGCGTCACTGCCAGCTCCAACACCGCGTCGCCCAAAAATTCCAACCGCTCATTGTGATGCTTGGTCGATTTTTTGTGCTCATTGACATAACTGCGGTGCGTCAATGCCGTCGCCAGCAAATCAATATTGTCAAAATCGAAGCCCAAAGCTTCTTTCGCCCATTCGTGATAAGGCGTCAAATCCATGCCCGACATCAAATTTCCCCTCTCTGTTCGAGGCGTTGTTTGCCCCGCGCGATTAATTTCTTTATATCTTCGTATTCGACCAATTTGACGGCCTCTTCGTAGCTGTGCCAGCCGATGCCGTTCATCCACTCTTCTTTCTGGATGTCATTGGTGTCGCCCAAAACTTTGAACAGATAAACTTGCTGAGTTATCATGACCAAAGTTTCTTCGCGGCGGTAATTGAAGCGCACTTTGCCCAACCAACCCATCGGTTCGAGTTCGCTGACGCCAGCCTCTTCTTGCATTTCGCGAATGGCCGTTTCTTGCGCTGTTTCGCCCTCTTCGATATGGCCCTTTGGAATTGTCCATCGATCAAGCGCGTCTTGAATCAATAAAATTTCCAATGTGCCATTGACGATGCGGTACAAGACGCCGCCCGCCGTCGGCTCGCGAACTAATTCTTTGACAGATGCTCGCTTTTTCACAAAAGTTTTGGCGTCTTTTTCTGGTTCTGCACCAGTCTGTGTCATGTTTTACTCCTCTAATTCTTGGCGATAAAGCGAACCTAAAACTCCGTTGATGAACTTCGACGAATTGTCCGAGCCAAATTCTTTGGCCAGCTCCACAGCTTCGTTGATGGCTACTTTCGGCGGAATTAAATCCCCCATATGCAATAATTCATAAGTCGCCATCAGCAAAATGATGTGGTCAACGGTGGAAATCTGATTAATCGGCCACTCCGGCGCCAGCGGCTGCAAGATTGCGTCCAATTCTGTGGTCGATTTCACGGTTTCTGTGGCAAGTTTGCGCACGAAATCTTTGTCGCCCAATTCTTTGTCGTAACGATTCAAGTTCTCAGTCAAAATATCGTCCAAATTCGCGGTTTTGTCATCGCTGGCGCTCCGAAAAATATATTCGTATATCGACTGCAGTGCTATGATGCGGCCCAAATGCCTATTGCTTGCCATGTTTAGTTGCTCCTCACCTCTTATTTAATATTATTTATTCCCAGTCTCACGCCGCGTGGTCGTGACTTTAACCGGTGATTTTGCGTTTACCGCCCGTGCTAATTTCAAGCGCAGATGACTGCGCCGCAGCCCCGTTTTACGCGGGGAGGTCTGCCTCTTTGGCACACTTTTTTTTGCCATGTTTCTCTCCTTTTTCTCAGGTAATTAAAATTTATTCGTCCCTATTATACATCATGATTGTGTAAATAGCAAACTATCGTACAGTAAATACAAGCAAACGAGCACAGTACTAAAAAGCGCATGACGCTCTTTAGATAAAAATTCGCCAATGAGGTTACTAATGTATATAACTCCACCCATAATTAATCGGGACGGTGGCGTAGCCGACGCGGTTCCAGCCGGCGAAGCCGTTCATGTCTGAGACGTACATGGTGCCGCTGGCCCAATCGATGCTTTCGACGATGCCGACGTGGCCGTAGCCGCCGCCGTATTGGAAAATGGCGCCGGATGCTGGCACGTTATCGACCAGCAATCCAGAGGCGCGGGCGTAGCTCGACCAAGTCGACGCATTGCCCCAGAACGAGCCGACCGGCAGGCCCAGTTGGACGCGACGGTTGTAGGCATAATAAGTACAATAACCATAACTATAGCGGTTGCCGGCCATCATCGGCCCGCTGCTATAAGCAATGAAACCGCTGCTGCCACCGGTGCTAGTGCTGCGATTAGGCAACGGCGCTTCGTATTCTGGGCGCTCTTGCTCTGGCAGATTACCAGCCGGCAGCAAAATCCTCAGACCAACCGGCAAGACGTCACCCGTAATATCATCATTATAATAAGTAATCAAATCCGCGCTCGAACCGTATTTTTCGACGATGGACGCCATCGTGTCGCCCTCGCTGACAGTGTAAACCACTCCATCCACCACCGGTATCGTCAAAACGGCGCCCGCTGTGACCTCTGTGCTCTTCAAACCATTGGCCCAACGAATAGTCTGCTCCGAGACCATGCGGCTGAATTTGTCCATGATAGTGGTCGTGCTGTCGCCCTCGACCACTGTATAATTGACGAAAGCGCGCGAGTTGGTGGCCGCTGTGACGTTTTTGGACACCGACGTTTCCTCGACTTGAGCCAGCTGTTCTTTGATGCGAATGGAGCTGGCGTTGGTGATAGCTTGATTATGCACCGACAAACTGCTGATTTCGGCCACTGAAATAGCCATGTCGGCCACTGAAACTTCGTTGGCTGAGACGTTTTTGACGTGCGAGGCGGTCGGCATGACGGTGGCAATGGTGCCATCGGAGTCCGACCCTTTGAACAGAGCCTCGCTGGGCGAAATGTAGCCAGACGCCAAAACACCTACCACCCCGATAAATATCAAGGGATAGATGATGGAATATTTACTAAATTTTGCTTTAAATTTACGCATATTGACAGCTCTTTCCAGAGCTTAAGCCGATTATAGCAAAAATTGAACGAAAAATCAAGCTTCCGGCCCATGAGAAAGGCCGGCTGATATTTTCAGCCGGCCTCGTGAGCGGTTTTTAGACTTCTTCGCTGATGAAGTACATCAGCCCTTTTTCGAGAATTTCACCTCTGTAGGTGAAGTCCGGCTGCCCTCTGCAGATTACTTCCGCGCGATACTTCGCTAAAAGCCCTTTAATTTCTTTGTAACGAAACCTCTTCGGGCCGGTATAACGCTTGAAAAACCACTGCGCGACCCACCAAGGAACCTCCTCGTCCGCGAAGAGATTGAAAAGATAGCGTATACCTTTCCTATCTTTCTGCTTGAGACAGAGTTTGAGGAATGCCTCGACCAACGAATCGGGCTCGTACTCGATATCGTCAATCGGGCACGTACACAACCGAAACGCCATGTCAATTTTGGCGTTGGTCATCTCGTGCGCATAGTACTGAGCCGAAGCGATGACATCACCGACGCACCGAAGAATGAGGCATTTGCCATCTTCTCCATCATTATACGTACGGCAGACAAACTCACGCATTTTCGGCGGCAACTTAGCCAGAAACAGTATCTCGTCATCGCTGAGCACCGTATCACCAAGCGCGTCTTGCAGCTCTTCCAATATTTTACTTTTCGCCATAGTATTCACCTCCGTGTGAAAAACATCTCTATAAACTGCTTGGACTTAAACTACTCCATCTCTCTATTATACCACACTTCGCTGAAAAAATCAAGGCCTATGGCGCCAGCTATTGACTTTTCAGATAAAGTGTGCTACAATAAAAGCCAAGTTATAGTTGGTGGGGCTAAGTACATTGAAAACTTGGTCGTTAAGTGTTTTTTTAGTCCTGCCACAATCGTCGCACTTCTACAAGGAGGAGTATATGAAAATTAACTCTACATGGGTGAAAATCACCCTGATAATCGTCGCTGCCGTAGTGTTGTTAATCTTCGCGATTAACATTGGCGTGAGAAATCACGTCGTAACGTTGCAAGAAAACGTTTACAACGCCGAGTCCAATATCAAGGCGCAGGAAAAACGCCGCGTGGATTTGGTGCACAACTTGGTCGACAGCGTCAAGTCTTACTCAAGCCACGAGCTCAATGCGATGCTCGAGGTCGTCGAAAAGCGTACAGAAAATGGCGCCATTGACGATGAGGGCGGTACCGCAGTCAATATCGCAGCGGTGGCCGAAGCCTATCCGAACCTCAAGGCCGTAGAATTGTATAGCGAGACGATGTTAGAACTGACGACGACGGAAAATCGCATCTTCAATTACCGTGAAACTTACAATGACGCGGCTCGTGGATATAATACTTATGTCGCTAAATGGCCAGCCAACATCATCGTCGGCGATGTCGAAAAAATCAGCTATCTCAATTTCGAAGCACCGGAAACGGCGCCTCAAAACCTCTTTGATTAGAGGTGGCGAGATGGAAATTTTCGGAATTGAAGTAAAAGTCAGGGAAATCGCTATATCGGCCGCCATTGTTTTGGTGCTCGGCGCAATTGGATTTCTCATAGACGGCGCGGTCGAAGAAAGCGTGGTGAAAGGCGCTGAAGTTTATAATCGTGCTTTTAAGCCGACCGATGAAAATCAGTTCTTGCATGGAGCTCGAACCAGCATCGGTAATACGCTGATGTTTGGTACTCTGGCAGCGGTGGACCCTGTGCAGACGGAGCATGCCGATGGCAGCTTCTTGGCGCTACAGGTCAACAAAGAACGCTACACCATGCACACCCGAGTGGTCACCACCACCGACGCCAACGGCAATACGTCCAGTCATACCGAATTTTACTGGACTTGGGACGTGGTTGGCCGCGAGAAGTCGGCGGCGGAAAGTTATAGTTTTTGCGGACTGTCCGGAGCGACAGCGATGTTGAATGTCAAACTTCACTATGTCGACACCGACCGCAAAGGTCTCAGCGACATCAGATATGTCGTCTATGGCGTGCCGGAAGAGTTCGATGCGACGCTGTTTTTGAATTTGCAGGACGGTGCTATGTTGCCTGTCGGTAGTAGTAAAAAAGTCGAGACCTACAGCGAAACTTCGGTTGACGACGTGCTGGCGAGCAAAAACTCGCGCACCGGCGTCATTGTCTTCCGAGTTCTGTGGATAATCTTCATCATCGCGGCAGTGGTGATATTCATTATCGCGGAAAATCGCTGGCTCGACGGCGGAAAGATAATCAACTTCAAGTGGCCCTCCAAAAAAGGGTCAGCTTAACGACCAATGGCGCCTTTACTTATTTTGGGTAAAGGCGCCTATTCTTTATTCAATGACAACGCCCTCCAACTTCAAAAGTTGGCGCTTCAGCTCCAGCCCGAGTGAAAATCCGCCGATGCCGCCAGTCGCCACTACTCTGTGACAAGGGACAATTATCGGGTACCTGTTTTTGCCGCAAGCCGTCCCGACGGCGCGCATGGCTTTCGGTCGGCCGATGGCGGCGGCGAGTTGTTGGTAAGTTCGTGTCTCGCCGAATGGGATTTTCATCATTTCGCGCCAGACGGCTTTTTGGAACCCGGTTCCCTCGAGTTGCGGTTTGATATCAAAATTCCGCCGCCGGCCAGCGAGGTACTGGCTGACCTGTTTTTGCCACTGGGGCGGATAATCTTTTATAAAATCTAAATTCATCGTCTAAAACTCCACAAAATATTGACTATCCGGCAATTTATCAGTGGTGATATAGCCGGCTGGCGCGCGCAATAGTTGCGGGATGCGATTGACGATGGTCGCACAAGTCAGTTCCACCGTCGCTGGCTGGCGGACGACGAATGTCGTGGCCGGTTCGCCCTCGATTGTCCATTCGTTGGTGTCGACTTCGCTCGGCGCGTAGACTTTGCCGATTGATTCGGTCTCTAGCGTGATGCCCTCCGCCGTCTCGGTCGTGACGACGGCCGACATGCCAGTGGCGTGGCCGGCTGGAATGTCCATTTGCAGAGTTTCGGAGTGCAAATCGGCATCGTAAGCCTGCGGAACGGCTTTTTGAGTTTGGTTGATGACTGTCAGTCCTAATTTCGCGCACAGCCAGCCGTTCTGATTCCACCTATAGTACGGCGCGACCTCACCCGACTCGATTTTGGCTTTGATTTCATCTGAAGATAGCTCATTAAATTGCCCGATTTTGTTGTTAAATTCGTCAATTGACAGTCCAGCGCCATGCCCCTCCGCCAAAGCGAGGCCGTAATCTTCCACATTATAACTACTGCTGCCGCGAATTTTGCTGATTTTTTGCATAGATCCGGCCAGAGTAGCCACCAAAGTTCCCCAATAAACGTCTGGATAGCCCGACCCAGTGATGCGCGCGCCGCTCTGTCGCGCGGCAGCGTCAATCTGCGCCGTGATGTCCGGCGTGGAATTCCAGGGATAAATCGCTTCTTCGCAAGTCGTAATGGCATTGACGCCGAGCCGCGCACAAATCATCAGAATATCGCTCAACTCGCGAATCGTGCTGCGCGTAGCAATTATCACAATGTCCGGCCGCAACTCACCCAAAATCACCTCTGCCCGAGCAGCGTCCGAAATCACTATATCCGACTCGGCGCCCAGAGCCTCGCGCACCGGCCGGCCGACGACCTCTGGCGCGACATCAAAAGCCGCCACCAACTCGCCGCCCTTTTCGCCCATATACCGCACTAAAAACTTGGCCATTCGCCCACAACCATATTGCGCAAATTTGATTTTTTTCATATTCCCTCCTCGCACCTGCTTACTTGATATATAGAAATTATAGCATATTAATATGAAAAATGATGATGACGGGGTTGGCTAGACGTTCGCTACACACCTTACTGCATAACCGTAGGTTCTATATGTGGTATTGGTCCAATCCACGGAAGTGGAATGGAGAATAATCCTGTTTGCACTGTCTACTGTGTTGTTAGCGGAGGAAGACCAATAGTAGCCTATGTTGTTTTGATTAGCGTAAGAGCTGTTAAAAATCCCACTATAAACAGCAAGCCAGGTGGTGCGCAAGCCAGCGTCTGAATTATTAGCTCCCGAGTTGACACTGGTGTTAAGAGTAGCAAGCTCGCTATTGTTACCTCCGGTCGGCAAGCGCCAATTAGCTGGGCAAATTGAAATTGCTGTGTCAAGATTCGAATTATTCTTGTTGGTACAAGCGTTAGTGTGCCCGCCCATTGCCGCACACCAGTTATAGAGATAACCATATTGACCGCCCGAACCAGACGTGGTGCTAGGGTTGGTAGGCTCGGTGGTGACTGCAGACCCGCCTGTGTTTGGGTAATAGCGAGGCTCGGTGTAAGAAGCTGCTGTGCCGAGAGTGATGGTTCTGGTATCGTTATAATTAGTCGCTCCGCCGCCAGTATACGCTAAGTTAGTCAACATCCAGCATTTTCCGTCTGCCAATTTTTGTATCCAATAAGAGTGGTTGTCGCGAAAGTCGTAGACACGGGTTCTAGTGGTTGGGCATTGGGCTATGTTGGTAAGGGTTTGCATGATGGCACCGGTTTGGAGCGGAGCGAGTACTCCAGTATAACTCCACTGTCCTGTGCGTGCATCAGATTGGGTGGTAGGGTTGTCTGTGCCTGTTATGCAACTATAGTATCGTGTATTACCACCAACTGCGGTGGTTGTAGTTGTACCACTAGCGTTTGGATAGGAGCCACTGGCTGTTCCCCATGTGCAGACTGTATTGGCTGTAGTACTAGTGACGGTAATGGTGGTGGTGCCTGATGGGATGTTGGTGGCGTTGTTAGCCGGTGTAGTGGTTGGTACTGCTGGTAGTGGGTGTTTGTAGGTATAGTCGTCAGCTGTGGTAGCGGTAGTTGGTAGGTCTGAGCTGGTCTTGGTGGTACCTCCCCAGGTCTTTACTACTAGGTCATAGGTGCCTGGTGTAATGGTTAGTCCGGAGCTGGTTTCACTGGGTAGGTCACAGGTGATGGTAGTGTTAGGGTTTGTGGGGTCAGTTATATTAGCATTGGTACAGGCTTCACCGGGTTTATTACTAGTGCCACTGTCTTGTTCTCCATTACTATTTAGATCTATGAACACTTGGTAGGTAGTATCTAGGTTAGTGCCCGTGATAGTTATGGCTTTGGTTTCGGTGGTGGTGCCTATGGTGGGGGTAAGGCTAGTGATGGTGGGTGGTGCTGGTGGGGTGTAGGGGTTGGCAGTGACTGTGATAGTTACGGTATTGGTGTATGGGTTAGTGGTTGGTGTGGCGGGTAGGGTATTGTTTACTTTGGCTCCTATGGTAAGGGTTTGGGTACCATTGTTGTCTGGGTCGTCTGGGTTGGTGGGTTGGTGGGTGTTCTTAATGATGCTAGGTGCAGTACTGGCTGGTATAGCAAACCATAGTGGGTCAGTGCTAGGGTCGGGTGAGAATGAGGAAGTAGGGGCGGTAGAGGCTCCCCATTGGTTAGGACTAAGGGTGCTGGGGGTAATGATGCCAGAGGGGTCTATGGTGCCGGTGGTGGGGTTAATGATGTTTACGGCATCGGTGCAGTCATTGCCGTCGGTTAGGCGACGGAGGCAGGTGTCTGATGGGTCAGAACTAGGGCTGGTGGTGTTTAGTCTGGTGGTATAGCCAGAGGGGTTATCCGTGGTTACGACTATATTGGCAGTTACTTGGTTAAAGGTGTTGGGGATGAGAGAAAGAGTGGTGGGAGAGGCTATGGGAGAGATAGAGAGACTGGGGGAGGAGGCGGGTTTGAGGGCGTTGGTGGGTAAGGCAGAGACAATTGGTACTGGTATAGGTGGGAATAAAAGGAAGAAAGCTATGGCTAGGAGTGGTGGTAAGGAGACAAGGGGAACCAAACAGGAGTTGGTTAGGATTTTAGGTAGTTTAGAGAGGAAGTTGGTGGTAGTAGTAGTGGTGGTAGTGGTACGGAAAGGACTGTGATTAGTGTGGTGGGGATGAAAGGTAGAGGGTGGGTAGTGGGAGTTGGTTGGGATACGTGGTAGTTTAGAGAGGGGGTTAGAGTAGAGGTTAGAGTAGAGGTTAGAGCAAAGGTTGGTTATTGCGCGAGGCAACGAGAGAGAGAGAGAGAGAGAGATGGGTTGGGTTTTAGACTATTGAGAAGAAAGTGAGTTGGGAAGACTTTGTTGTTGTTTGCTGTATTATTGTTTATTGTGTTGTTTATATTGTTGGTTGTTGTTTTCATCACTTTTGTACCCTTTTGTTTTTTTGTATATATATACTATTTGTATTATATTTTTCTGTTACTATACCCTTTTATGTTGTTGGTTATGGTTACATTGTAGCACGGATTTTGGGGATGTCAAGGGTTTTGGGGGGGGAAAAGTTTAACCTCCAGCGTTTTCTCTGTTATATAATGTCCGTATGAGAGAGGTTTGCATAGCTTTGATAGTGTCGATTTTGGGTGTGATTTTGATAGTCGTATTGTTGCGCGCGGCGCAGGGCAAGAACCTGCGAGCTGTATTCACGGACGTGTTTTTTTGGATTTCGCTAGTCGCCTGCTCTGTCGCTTTGAGCTATTTGACGTTTTTGTCCGAGCCGGTGCAGGCTTCGTCTGAGGATGCTGAGCCGGTAGTCGCCAATGCTATTCTGCCCTTGCCGCCGAGCGAGGCTGATGCTTGGCAGAGCATTCAAGACGAATTGTCGCGAGAATTCGCCGGCCAAAATTACGCAATTTACGCTGAAGACCTAAGTAATCCGGCGCGCACGATTTCCGTCAACGCCGAGCAGAATATGAAGTTGGCCAGCGTTTATAAATTATTTATAGCTTATTCCATTTTGCGCCAAGTCGACGGCGGTTTGGACTGGGATTCCGCGCTCGGCGGCACGACCCTGGAACAGTGCTTCGACAAGATGATGATTGACAGCGACAATGCTTGCGCGCACGCTTGGGGCGATGCGCACGGCTGGCGCGCGGTCATGAGTGAGGCGAGCGCGATTGGCTCGACGGTCGACTTGCTCCAAGACAACACTTTTGCGACCGCCAACGACGTGGCTAATTTACTAATCAAAATCTATCGCGCGGAAATCGTCTCTCCAAGCGCCCGCGACAAATTATTTGACGTTTTGAAAATCCAAAGGTTTCGCTCCGGCATACCGGCCGGCGCGAATGACAAGGCCGTCGCCGACAAAGTCGGCTTCATGAACAGCGTTTTGACTGACGCCGGCATCGTCTTCGGCGGCGCTGGCGACTATGTCGTCGTCATTTTGACCGAAAACTATTCGTGGGAATCGATTGCCGCGACAGCCGAGACTATCGACGCCGGATTCTAGACTTTACTCAAAGTTTTGAGAATTTTATCGATATCTTCGTCGGTGTTATGATAGCCCAGCGACAAGCGAATCAAAGCTGGATATTTCTTGACGTGGTCGAGGTAATAGTGACAGCAAAAATAACCGCTGCGCGCCATGATGCCTTGGTCGGACAAAGCTTTGGCCAGCAAGTGCGAATCGAGCTTTTCGACGTAGAAACTGATGACAGTCGAGGGTTTTTGATTGATTAAAACGACGCCGTCTCGGGCGCTCAGCCAGTCAAATAGTTTCTGAGATTTGGCGCTCAGTTCGGACGTGTCTTGGCGCTTCAGCCAATCAATCGCGGCATTGAGCGCCATCGTTTCGGCGTAAGCTTGCACACCTGGCTCAAAGACCGTGTGAATATGATTGGGCGATAGGTACGACATGTCGTAACCGTCCGCGCGCACGTCATCTACCATGCCACCGCCCAAAAACGAAATCTGCAATTCTTCCAAAAAATCTTTCTTCATGACGACGGCGCCGAGCGAGGCTGAGTACATCTTGTGGGCCGAGAAGCAAATCGCATCGGCTTCCACGCCTCGCAAATCTTTGTAATAATGAGCCATCGCCTGCGCGGCATCGACGATGATGCGCCCGCCGACTTTGTGGGCGTATTTCACGATTTCCGGCAGATTTCCCAACCGCCGCCCGTCGATATTCGACACTGAATTGAAAATAAATAGCGGACGTTTATACTCCCCGACCGCCTGTTCGATGTCCGCCATGTCAATCGAGCCATCTGCGTGGCGGCTCAATACCACGCGCGCGATGCCGTGTTTTTCGGCGAAAACTTGCGAGCCGAGAAAGACCGAATTATGCTCGATTTCCGATGTGATGACGGCGTCGTATTCTCCAGGCTTTATTTGATTCAAAATCAAATTCAACCCATAGGTCGTGTTCAAAGTGAAGCTGACGAAGTATTTCCGGCTGGATAACTTCAACAGGTCCAAAACTTTACCGCGCGTTTGGTCGACTTTGCCGTCGACGATTTCGCCCCACCTGTACTTCACGCGCTCGCCGCACGAATTATATTTGTGATAATATTCCTGCATCACCGCAATGACGACGTCGGGACGCAAACTCTGACATGAAGTATCGACATAGACATCGTCGTCTGATAAGTATTTAAAATCTTTTCGCATTTTCACCTCCCCCATGTTAAAACCTTGCCTCGTGTTTTTTCAACCGCGCGATGCGCTCGTCCAATGGCGGATGGGTCGAAAAAATCTTATTGAAAAAACCTTTTTTTAGCGGATTATTCAAAAACAGATGCGCCGTCGATGTGTTTTGCCGTCGCATCGGCCGGCCATTTGCTTTTAATTTTTCCAATGCCATAATCATGCCATCTGGATCGCGCGTGGTCATGGCGCTCGAAGCGTCCGCCAAATATTCGCGCTGGCGACTGACTGCCAATTGCACCAATAGCGCCACAATCGGCGCAATGACGACGGCAATAATGCCGATGATTAATACATAAGGACTTTTGTTATCACTGCTGCCGCGGCCGAAAAACGTCATGCGCAAAATGATGTCAGAAACGAGAGAAATCGCGCTGACCAGCCCGAAAACTATCATTGAAACCAAAATGTCATAATTGCGCACATGCCCCATTTCGTGCGCCATGACGGCGGCCAGTTCGCGCTTGTCCATGATATCGATTAGGCCAGTCGTTGCTGCCACCATCGCGCTCTTTGGATTGCGTCCGGTAGCAAAAGCATTGGGCGCCGGATCGTCGATGAGAAAAACTCGCGGCATCGGCAAGCCCTCCGTAATAGCGATATTTTCAACCGTATTCCACAGCGTCGGATTGTCTTTTTTGCTGATTTCATGCGCGCCGTTGACCGTCATCGCCAACCGTCCGGCCGCAAAATATTGAATCAAAGCATAAATCGCAGCTATCGAAACAGCGTAAATCGCAATGTCCCAGTCGCCGTAATAATACGACACGAACCAAGCCAGCCCGCCAATCAACACGAAGAAAACTATCATGATGATGACGGTATTTCGCTTGTTGGCAGCGATGGCTTTATACATTTTATTCCTCGAAATTAACCGTCGATTTGGACGCGTCGTGGCCTTTTTCCAGGTCTTCGCGCTGTTCCGGCTCAAACATTTCGCGTTCTTTGTAGCCCAAAATTCCGGCAAAAATATTGTTCGGAAAAGTCTTGATTTTGACATTCAGCGACATGACGCCATTGTTGTAAAAGCGTCGTGAAGCTTGGATTTTATCTTCCGTATCGCTGATTTCGTCCATCAATTTGCCATAATTCTCGGTCGTTTTCAACTGCGGATAAGCTTCGAAATTCAACCCGCCGATGACTTTTGTCAAAGCATTTTCGGCTTTCGCGACTTGGGCCGGCGTGGCCTTGCCGTCAATCGCTTCCGTCAAGCCAGTGCGCGCTTTGGTGACATTTTCAATCGTCGATTGCTCGAATTTCGCCGAAGCCTTGACTGTGTCGACCAAATTGCCGAGCAAGTCCGCCCGCCGCTTCAGCTGCACACCGATGTCGCTCCAAGCTTCTTTGACCCGCATATTCAAGCGCACCAAACTGTTGTACAGCGCGACGATGAACAGCAAAACGACAACCACTATCACTATTAAAACTATTATCCAAGTATCCATTACGATTCCCTCCTATTGACATCTATAATTAATTACTATACGTGCTCACGGATAGTTCGCACAGCTCCATTTTAGCACAAAATTCGCAAATTTAGAAATTATAGAATTTGCATTTTTTAGCGCAGTTTGTTATAATTAGGATACAGGGGCTGTATGCCTCACATTCGGGAGCGTATCTTCGGAGCCGCTCCCTCAGACAAAATAGACACGCGACGAGACATGTCTATTTTTTTGATACGTTGCAATCTCTGCAATATCACTTTAACTGCGCTCGCGGGAAAGTTTCAGGATGCCGGCTGTTCCGATGGCGAGGGTGAATAGGATTGTCGCGATAATTACGATGTTGAGCATCAGATTGCTTTGTGCGACGCCGGTGTTTGGCACGCTCGGCGCTGGCTTCGCGGGCTCGATTGGCGCGGCGGTGCTGTTGATGGTGATGCTGCCGGTCGGTAGACCTAACAATGTTTCTAGGTCGGCGGCGGTCAAAGTGCTGAGGGCCGTGCCGTTGATGACCGAGTCGTCGTTAAGCGCGACTTTGTCGGCGGCGTTGGTGATGATTGGGGTAGTTACGTTAGAGGTCACGAGGGTGCCGAGATTGAGTTCGAGCGAGTTCGGCGACGTGATGGACGCTACGCCGCTGCCGTCGTTCAGGTCTATGCCGTAGTTAGTGCCGGTGATAGTGGTAGTGCCAGTGAACGAAATGTTTGTCAATGGCTCCGTGACGCTGCCGGACGAGTTGGTGTCATAAAAGGCGATGCCGCCGGTGCTGTTGGTGACTGTGATATTATTGAACGTTACGCTGTCAGTGCTGGTGCAATTGGTTTCCGTGCCAAGTTGCGAAGCCGTCACTTCGATGCCAAACTTACCGACGTTCGAAATCGATACATTGGACAGCGTCACATTGCACGCATTGGAAATGTCCACGCCCATGTCGCCGCCCCAAGTCGGCGGATTGTTGCCAGTGGCGTTTGTGGTCAGATTGATGTTGCTGACGTTGACATTCGACGTGTCGTAAATCTTCAAGACACGGCCAGGTGCGGCTGAAGTCAAGTTAATCGTGACGGAGCCTTGCCCGACGAGGTTGACGGACTTCCCGCTTTCAATCGTCACCGCTGCGGCCACGTCGTAGGTGCCGGCGCTCAAATAAATGGTGTCGCCGTTGTCCGCTGCGGCAATCGCGTTTTGGATGTTGTCGCTCGTCGTCAATGTCACATCGGCCGCGCTAGCTGACGGCATCAGCGCCAATCCTCCCAAAATCGCGACCGCCAATCCGGCGAATATAGTTGATATTTTTGTCATAGAATTCCTTCCTGTCTTTTATTTTTGTAATACAATGTGCATATTACACCTCCGCCGCCCATCTGTCAAATACTTTTCCACAAGAAAATTTATTTTTCTGGTCCGACTTATTGACAAATCACGGCCCGCCTATTGCTTTTTCCGACGAAATGTGATATAATGGAGAGATAGACTACGATACTGTGGTCTATGAACTTTTACCGTGTGGCTTAAACGGCGATTGTTTTGCCCTGTTTGCTTATCTGTTTAGATAGGCGAACAGGGCAAAACATACGATTTGCTCAATTGAATTTATCATTGTTATCTGAAAAGGAGATATGAAATGGGCAAATTAGAAATCACCAATCTCGAGCGCCATGTTGCGCCGGAAACTACTATGTTTCCGCAGGAAGCTGACGTTATAGTCAGGATTATTATAGAACTCATCAAGAATGATGGCGGTGTCGACAAAGGCACATTCATTCTTGACGGGCAGAAAAACGGCCGTGAAGCGAAGTGCCTCGTCAGGTTTAACCTGAAGAATGGCGTCTCGACTCATACGTTCAAGCGCATCCATGAGAAAACCAGCGAGCAACTGGCGGAAGAGTCAATCGACTACGCCATCGCTTATCCGCGACCTGAGTCGCGTCACGTGAGGCTGGAGCTCATGGGCGACAAGAAAATGAAAAGCGGCGTCTGGCAGGACGGCGAGCACAAAGTTCTCGTCCTCAACACGACCGCCGGCAGATTTCTCTGTAGTTGGTTCGCCAATTACAAAGATGGCGTCGGGCGCGAAAAAAGTACTCAGCCACTGATGACGGTATCTGAAGCCATTGCTCAGATGAGCAAAGAAGATACTATCCTGCAAGAGTCAAATGACACTATTTGGTTCGGCAGGAGTCAAAACCAACCCGAGCTCATCGAGCTCAGGCAATGGGTCGCGGAGCTGTTCGAAAGATGCACACTTTCCGAACTCAGAGCTTGGAAAAAATGGCACGAGCCGGCCAGCAAGTCCGGCAAGCTCAAGTTGTTTTTCAAATAAATTTTGCACTGGTGTCAACACCATCCACCAAAGCCACACAAAAACCGTCAAGCATTCGCCTGACGGTTTTTAGCGCAGTGTTTTAATTATTATAACATACTTTCACTAAAAAAGCAAGGCTGGTGCGCGAGGAGGGACTTGAACCCTCACGAGTTTTACCTCAACAGATTTTAAGTCTGCAGCGTCTACCAATTCCGCCACTCGCGCTCGCTTTACATGGTATCATATCTTCGACTTCGGTTCAATCGAGGGGCCTGAGTTATTGCAAAACTGCTCGCACTATTAGCCGCTCTCGCATTGTGTTGTTTTGGCTATCCCACGCTCCGACGCACGTCATTAGGCTGAAGCCTTGTGCGCTATCCTCTGGCACGGACTGAAATTCGGCCATATCGACCGCTTCGCGCGCGATGATTTTCGTTTCAACTACTTCATAGTGAAACTTCTTGCCGGCCGAATTTTCTACTATGATTTCAGCGCCTATCGACAAGTTCGTCAGCCCGTCGCACAGGGCCGGCACGCCGCCATAACCCGAATGACAGGTATAAACTCCCTGTCCGTCCGTGCTGGGCGCGGGGGAAGCTTTGAACCAACCAAAATGCCATAAATCTTCTGGGTCATCCAGTTGGCCGGCGGCTTCTTGGCCCGAGCCGACGCTTTCGACGCAGGCGTTTTCGATGCTGGCGGCCGGAATGGACACTAGATATGGTCTGCTGGTAATTTGATTGGGCCGACAACCGTCCACTTCAGTCGGGGCATAAGTTTCGCTAATCACCGGAGCAATAGTGTCGATGTCGCCGTCACTAACATTACCAGCATTGAGACTAAAATAATTAGTTACGACCGATACGCCAACCACCACAATAACTCCGGCCACGAACGCGAAAGTCGGCCGAAGATTAAACCTTTTTACTTTCACTGTTACCATAACTCACGCATGCAGGAAGCCCCGCCTCAAATTCGGACGGGGGCTTTCCTCAAATTGGATTATTTCACACCAGTATTAGCAGCTTTCACGATCGAGGCAACCTCGACAACCGAACCGTCAGCTTGAACTTCATAGGTCTTACCGTTTTGAGTGACGATTTGACCATCCATCAAACCTAGAGCGCTAGCCCAATCTTCAAGGTTCACACCATCTGGAGCAATGATATCAGCAGCGGTCAAAGTGAAGTTCGCCAAGCCACTCAAGTTGGTAATACTACTGAGGTCAGCCGTGCCAGCCACAGTTGCACTGACCGGTGCATTGGTCGGGGTCGCCTTAATAGCAGCGGCCACAGCAACTGCGTCTGCGCTAGTCAAGTCTCCGCTAACCTGTAAATTTACAATCAGACTTGGATTGTCAAAACCGTAGTTAGCCATATTATTTACAAACCCGCCAGCTACCCAAGCTGGATTGGCAGTAATAACATTGACTTCTGTCACATTACTAAAACTGTCGCCGGCGAGTGCATTGTAGATGTCTTGCGATACAACGTTCGAATTCTCGCTACTGATATTCAACGTCAAAATAGTGCCACTGTAGTCGGCCACACCAAACGTGCCCGCGAAAATTGGTGTCGCTGCAACCGCTAACCCAAGCGTCACAGCAAAGGCCGAAACGGCCACAATATTTAGTTTTTTCATATTTTTCTCCTTGACCTCATTTTATTTACATTATGTTGTGTGAGAGATCCGGCACATAACAACATCTAATGTATACCCCCCCCCCCCCCAGCTTTGTCAATAGTAAGCCTAATATCACCTCTTGCCACGTCCGTTCAATGTTGTAAAAATTACAATATATTAGGGAAAATTTTCGATATCTTTATCTAATTATTTCGTCATTATAAAAAATAAGGGCCGCGTGATTCGCATCAAGCGGCCTTTTTATTGGATTGGCGAAATTGTCATCATAATACCGGTTCTCCCAGAACTTTTGCGACCTCGTTGATTAAATTTTGCATCTTTTGGTCAAATCCGCCCTCTGCTGACGGGTTGTCGATGACGTGTAGATGACCGTTGCTAGACCAAGCGGCGCGCGTCCGGCGGTCGCTGGCGATAGCATCTTCTATCGTGTGTTCGCGCCGAGCTTCGTTATTGTCCGTCGTGTAAAACTCGGCTGCTCCGTGCGCCGCTGTGACCAAGTGGAACACCGCATCATAACGGTCGCGCAGAGTTTTTTCCTTAGTGCCGAACGCGGTCAGGAACATGCGTTCTTTGCGAGTCACGTAGGCTTTGAAATCCATGACTCCTCTGTCAAACAGTATCAGCACCTTGTCGCGCCGCAAATGCCTCGCCGCATCCTCATAGCAGTCCTCTTTTTTCAGCTGCATATCCAGAATAAGCTGCTGAAATCTGTAGTTCGGAATTTCGTCGATGTCGGGTTTGAAGCCGCTCGTCATGACTTGAGTAGCGGTTTCGTCCGACACGATGACTTTCCAGCCCAGTTTTTCGAAGTGTTCACGAATTCTTTGCATTCCAGTGGTTTTGCCAGAGCATGGGCCGCCAGTGATAACTATTTTCTTTAGGGTCTCCACCAGTCTCTCACCTCCTTTGTGATGTGATAGGTTCCTCAGATACTTCCAATAACTCAATTGTAGAACAAGCTGTGATGTTTGTCAAGTTATTACGCTAGTTTTTACTCCCATTTGAAAACTTTGAACGCAATGACGTACGCTACCACGCCCCAAGCGGCGACGAGGCTGAGTTGAGGTAATATATCGAGCAGACCAGCGCCCTCAGTGGTGATAAAGCGAATTCCCTCCGCCACTGGCGTCAGCGGGATGAAATGCGAAATCGTTCGGAAAACTTCCGGCATGATGAACAGCGGTATGAACACGCCCGAGAGGAACATCAGCGGGAACGCTATCAGCTGCGCCGCCAGTCCGGCTTGGTTTTCGTTTTTGGCGGCGGCCGCGACCAACATGCCGAAGCCGCTCAGGGCCAGTACGCTGACTAAGCTGAACGCCATAAACAGCAAAATGCTCCCTTTGATATGCCAATCGAACAGTGTCACACCGACGGCGACCATCACGCCGGCCGAAATTGCCGTCAACAACGTATAAACCAGCGCCAACGCGATAATCAATTGCCAAGGGCGAAACGGCGTGGCTTTGATGCGCCGCAGCGCGCCGGTCTTTTTCTCGCTCGGCAACTGGTTGGACAGGCCGTAAATGCTCATCGCCATCAACGTATAAGCGAACAGTCCGGCAAAAGTGTAGTCGAATTGGCTCATGCCGTCGCGCCCCGTCGAAACTTGTTCTACGTCGAGCGGTGGCTGGACGCCCGTCATATCGATATTTACTTCGTCCAGCATGCTCGACATGATTGATGCAATCGTCTGCCCCGACTGCGACTGCGCTGGATCGTAATAAACTTTCATGGTGCCGGTCGGCAAGCCGTCCTGCACTTCGCCAAACTCCGTCGGCAACTCGATGATGCTGTCGAGTTCGCCACGTGACATCATTTCTTTAGCCTCGTCGAGATTTTGGACTTCTGATTTGACTTTGAAAACTCCATCTTCCGCCGTGCTGACTTGCTCGACAAAGTTAGTAGAGAATTCGCTTTCCGAATGATTAATCAATGCCACATTGAACGTTACGCTATTGTTGCCACCGAAAATCGTGCCGAAAATGAATAGAAAAATCAGCGGGAAGAAAAAGATGAAAAAGATATAAACCGGATCACGCAGGAAGCGTCTGAACATAGTGATGGCGTAGGTCAAAATGGCTCTCATTCGCGCAGCTCCTTGCCCGTCAAATCGATATAAACATCTTCCAAATCGGCCTGCTCACGCGTCTGCTTTTTGTGAAAACCGCGCGCCAATAATTTTTTAATCAAATTCGCCGGCGAGTCCAGCGCGATGATTTTGCCGTTGTCCATAATCGCCAGTCGGTCGCATAATTTTTCGGCCTCTTCCATGTAGTGCGAAGTCAAAATCACCGTAATTCCACGCGCTTTGACCGTCTCAATCAACTCCCACATCTTGCGCCGCGACTGCGGGTCCAGCCCTGTCGTTGGCTCGTCGAGAAACAGCACCACCGGTTGATTGACGAGCGCCGTAGCGATAGAAAAACGCTGTTTTTGGCCGCCCGACAATTTTTCCGGATAACTTTTGGCTTTGTCGGACAATTCCACTTCCGCCAATAATTCCATCGGGTCAACTTTCCGGCCATAAAAAGCCGCGAACATCCGCAGCGACTCCGTCAAATTCACTTTGTCAAAAAAGGCGCTCGATTGCAATTGCACGCCAATCATCGCTTTAATCTTCTGCGGATGCTTGGCCACGTTAGCCCCATCCAAAGTCACCGCGCCGCTGTCAATCGGCCGCAGCGCTTCCATCATCTCCATCGCAGTAGTCTTGCCGGCGCCATTCGGACCGAGAATGCCAAAAATCTCGCCCCTGCGGACATTGAAGCTAATCCCATCGACAGCCACTTTGCCGCCGTAGGCTTTGTATAGGTTTTTGACTTCGATGATGTTTTTTGTCATTGGCTTTATTATAGCATATTATTTTATCGTATTAGATTATTTGGTTGATGTCAATGATGGTTTGAGCCATTAAGGCTATTGGCTATGAGCGTCGCTCTCGTTATCTTTGGGTATTAAAAGACCGACGGGGTGAACCCGTCGGTTTTGTTGAATTTTGGTTACTTAGTGTTTCGCTTTTTCGTTCTTGTGCATTTCACGTTAGGCTTCAGCCCCGCCAATTCACAAGCTCTAGTAAAAGAACCAAACCTTCTGTAATAAATAGCCACACTAGGTATCTGCTTATTATTATCGATATCACTAATTGATGGGGTTTTGCCTAATGTCTCAGCAAAAGTTTTCAATAAACCTAAAGCTTTCTCGTCTGAGATAATACCTATAGGCTTCTTTGGCTCCATACCAATTAAGGCCGAAACTTCATACCAAGAAGCTATCTTGAAGCGATCCATGTATGTCGTATGGGTTGGCATAGCTTTATCATCAGTCATTTCCAGTGTCGTAGGAAACCTTCCTAGAATTTTCGTCTTGTCACGTAATAATTGTAGCAACTCCTCATTAGTGCGCTTTTTATCAAGTCTCTCTACTTCAAGCCCAGCGGCTAATATAGCACTGCTCAATTTTCCGAATTTCCTTTCATAAGAATTTGCTTTAAATTTGGAGCTGGGTGCATTAACATCTTTCCTCACAAGAGGTCTACCTAATTCTTTTTGTAGATTTACAAGATTATCTAGCATCTCCTCTTTCGTGTATAATCTTCTATCACTATTCAAAGGTAGTCCCGCAGCCATTAATGCTTTGTTAAAAGTCCCAAACTCGTTATTAAAAGCATTGAGAGGTGCCATAGTCATATCAGCATGAACATCGCTTGCTTTAGGATTACGTCCCAAAGATTTGGCTTTTTTGAGTAATTGCTTCAGCAATTCGTCTCTCGAGAAAGGTTGGCGTCTAGGCGACCGTCTCGTTTTAGGTTGAAATCCAGCAGCCAGTAGCGCGTTATTGAATGAACCAAAACAACGCTTAAAGACCTTGTAGCTAGCCATCGTTTTGTCACTTCTGGTATCAGTTACTTGAGGTGCCCTGCCTAACTCTTCGGCCATTTTCTGTAATTGAGCAACCAGCTCGTCTCTCGAGTAAGATCTTCGTACACGTAGCTGTTTTATGTTAGGTTGAAACCCAGCGGCTAATAGTGCATTATTGAATGAGCCGAAATGATGAATAAAAGTACTAGAGTCAGCCATCATTCTATCATTGTCAACGTTTTTCCCCGTAGGAGTTTTGCCTAATTCTTCAGCCAGTTTCTGTAATTGGGTAATCAGCTCGTCTTTGGTGTAATGCCAATTCCTTGCCTGCTCAATCAGCGCCAAAATATCCACTTTACGCTCACGAAACTTCGGATTGTCGACATTCACGATAAACCTATCTTCGATTTCGACCTCTGAATTTCTTTCACGTTCTGGAGATTTTTCGACATATCCTCGTGCTTTTTCGGTCATCGTTTCAATAATCATCAGACGATCGACGTTCGCGATGAAATCAAGCACCAACACTGACTTTTTGCCTTCTGCCAATCTCAAGCCCCGTCCCAGTTGTTGATGCAACACTACGGGCGAAACTGTTTGTCGCAGAAACACGATGACATCTACGCTGGGCACATCAATTCCCTCGTTGAGTTTGTCCACTACAACGATGGTCTTGAGTTTGCCCTCGCGAAACGCCGTCAAATTGGCTTTTTGCTCTGGCAAAGGCATCTTGCAATGCACTGTCATAGAGCCTTTCATCAATGCCGAAATTCGTTCGGCATGTTTGATAGTTCGGCAATAGACGATAGTCTGCGGATTTTTCTTCGCCGCAGATTTCTCTTTAATTATCGACACTATCTTCTCATCCCGTAAAGGAATGAAAATCCGACGATTGAGCTCTTTCAATGAAACTCTTTCGCGGTTTTCCTTATCCAAAAAACTTTCTAACCCGCCGATTTCGTCCATTAAGACTTCATAATCGACTTTCGATAGCCAACCATTCGCCATCCCCCAGAAAAGATCTCTTCTAAAAATCTCTTTCCCGCAAATTGGCTCCAAATCAAGCTTGTCCAGCCTATCCGGCGTCGCCGTCAGGCTCAACATGAACTGCGGTTTGAAATAATTAGCCACCTTTCGAAACGTTGGCGCTGGAACGTGATGAGCTTCATCGACAATAATGTAGACGAATTCATCACTCATAAACGCGTCTTTCCAGTCCACCATCGTTTGAAACGACGCGAATAGGAAATCCGTCTCGTGCAAGGTTTTTTCCGTGCCGTTGAAAAGCCCGTAACTGTATCCGTCGTCCAACTCCGATTGAAACTCGCCCATAGCTTGTTCCAAAATGTCGTTGTTGTGGCAGAGATATAGCACGCGGCCCCGCAGCATCTGGAAAAAATCCATCACATCATGGACAGCGAACATGGTTTTACCCAGCCCGCTCGCCATCACCACGAGGACTTTTTTCATGCCCTCTGTGCGAGCACCTCTGGTGCATGACAGACATTCTGCCTGATACGGCCTGAGTTTTTCCAATTCAATCACTCTCCTTTTCTCTTCGTAACCAAAATTGTTAATGTACCACGAAACCGTACTCCCGTTGGAGCCGATTTCATTGAGTGTAACTTATAGTATAGGGCGCATAAATACACCCTATACTTCCATTTTATCACACTTTGCGAAAAAAGTCAAGCCCAGACGGCGAGTGACAGTCGCGCAAAGATGTGTTATAATAGGGGTATGATTGAGATGAAAGATATCACCAAAGTTTACGGCGACAAGGACGGCCATTTTACGGCGCTGAAAGATGTCAGTTTCTCTGTTCCGGACGGCGCTAGCGTGGCGATTGTCGGCAAGTCTGGCAGTGGCAAATCGACTCTCATGCACGTGATTTCCGGTCTCGACCGGCCGCAACGGGGTGAGGTCGTCATCGACGGGCGCGGTATTTTGCAGCTTTCGCAGAATAAAATCGACGAATTTCGGGCGCGCGAGATCGCTTTCGTCTTCCAGAGTTTCTTCATTCAGGGCAACGAGAGTTGTTTTGACAACGTCGCTTTGCCGCTGGAAATTAATGATTTGAAGCTGCCCGAAATTCGCCAGCGAGTTGACAAGGCTCTGCGGGCTGTTGGGCTCAATGATAAGCGCGACAAGCCGGCCCGCACTCTGTCCGGCGGCCAGAAACAGCGCTTGGCCATCGCTCGAGCCATCGTCAATGAACCGAAAATCTTGTTTGCCGACGAGCCGACCGGCAACCTCGACAGCGTCAATGGAGCGCACGTCATCGAAACTTTGTTCAAATATAATCGCGAAAACGGCACGACGCTGTTCGTCGTCACCCACGACGCCGAGCTGGCCGCCAAATGCGACATCCAAGTTCAGCTCATCGACGGCGAACTAGCCAAAATCACTCGGGGCGGAAGAGCTAAACATGCTTAAGCGTTACATCGCCGCGCGGGCGGTCAAAAATCTCCGGCAGGCCAAAGTGCGAACCATCTTGACGGCGCTGGCCATTGCCGTCGGCGCCACTACGATTTGTCTGGCTCTGGCGGCGGGCAATGGTGGACGAGATTATATTAATAACATTATGAAAGACAAAGATACTCAAGAATTGACTATTCATGGCGAGATTGACGGCGGCGAGATGAAGACGATTGCGCCTGAGCTGGAAGCGAAAATTCGGTCGCTGCCAGAGTTGACGAAAGTCCAAACGGACGTCGAGCAGGCCGAAGAAATCGACGATGTGCGCTACATCATGGCCACAGTTCGAGACGGCGTCGATGCGCGCGAAGTTCAAAAAGAAATCGAAGCCCTCAGCGACGACATCGTCACAAATTCAATTTACGACACGCAAAAATCGCTATTTGATTCCGTCAATGTGGCGCAATGGGGGTTAATCGGCTTCGGCGCGCTGGCGGTCATCGCCTCTGTTTTCGGCATTATCAACACCCAGTATATTTCGGTGCTCGAGCGCACCCGCCAAATCGGCTTGATGAAAGCGCTCGGCATGAAACGCCGCGACGTCAGCCGGCTATTCCGCTACGAAGCAGCGTGGATTGGCTTTTTGGGCGGCGCCATCGGCGTGGTCGTAGCATGGTTGATTTCGCTGACAAACCCGCTAATCACGTCATTCCTCAAGCTAGAAGATGGCGTCCGTCTGCTCCAAATCGATTTCCTGCAGGCGATGGTTCTCGTCCTCTGCCTCATGTTAGTCTCCGTCCTCTCTGGCTGGTTCCCCGCCCGCAAGGCCGCCAAGCTCGATCCGATTGAGGCTTTGCGAACGGAATAGTCATCACTATTCATGTTCTTCGACATGCTCGGTGGCGTCGTGATGATGCTTTTCCCCGCTGTTTTCGTGCGCAATGCTATGAATATTCACGATCAACAGGCTAATTAACACTACGCCGACCAGCAAGAAGCCGGACTTTTTCAGTGCTTCTTTGCGCGACTGCTCGCGGTGAATGGTCGGGATGATATCGGTGGCGGCGATGTAAATAAAGAAGCCAGCGACAACCCCCAACAATGGTGCGAGGCTGATGTCGGCATTGCTGCCCAACAGATAAAAAATCACCGCGCCGACTGTCGAGGCGCAGGCTGACAGCGCATTAATCAAAATCGCGCGACCGCGACTGACGCCGTTGTGCATCATGACGCCGAAATCGCCGATTTCTTGGGGGATTTCGTGCGCTACTACCGCCAGCGTCACGATGATGCCGCTGACTGGTGAAATCAGAAATCCGGCCGCGATGGCCGTGCCGTCGATGAAATTATGAATGGTGTCGCCAATCACAATCATCGAATTGATGGGCTTGGTGCCGGCCGTTTCGCGCGTAGTGTGTTTGTGAAACCAATTGATTACACCCTCCAGCAAGAAGAAAAATACCAGTCCAATCATCGTGAAAAGCATGATTTGGTGCGGATCGCCCTCTTCGACTGCTTCTGGCAATAAATCCATAAAGGCCGCCGCAATTAACGCTCCGGCCGCAAAAGCCGTCGCATAGCTAGCGTATTTGGCGCGCTTTTTACTCAGCGCCAGCGCCACGCCGCCAATAATCGAAAACAGCCCGCCGACCAACGAACAAACTATCACTTGTAAAATCATATCAACTCCTTGATTTAAATTGTTTATGTTGATATTATACAAGCAAGCAAGGTATCATTGCAAATTAACTGTAATAAAATAACAAATGTATATCAAGAATAAATCAGTTCAGATGTGTTATCGCGCGATTTTGGTCGCGGCGTGTTTGTGCGGCCTCACCATGACTTTCGGCATGTCGCGCTCGGGCGGCGTCTGGGACATGTTGTCGTATTATACGGTCCAGAGCAATATTATCGTATTGCTGTTTTTTGTCGGGCTGGTTATCTATAATCTGAAGCATCGCGGCGAGGAGCTGCCGCCGAATTACTACACTATCAAAGGCGCCGTCATAACTTGCATCACCCTGACGCTGCTGATTTTTCACTTCGTCCTGCGGCCGATGCTGTTTTCGATGGCCGCCGACGCAGAATACGCTACTTCGCTGCCCAATGTTTTGGTCCACTACGTCGTGCCATTGATGACCATCGTCGATTGGCTGCTATTCGACCGCAAAGGCGCTTTTCGCAAGCTCGACCCGCTGTTCTGGACTATCATCCCTTGGGCCTATCTCGGCTTCTCGTTAATCCGCGCCCAATTCGCCACTTTCGCAGCCACCGGCAGCCGCTACCCGTATTTTTTCATCGACATCGACAAATACGGTGTCGGCGGAGTCGCTATCAACGTCCTCTGTATCGCCGTCGGTTATGTTGCTTTGGGTTATGTAATTTACTTCGTTGATCGAGGGTTAGCCAAGATTAACTAGACGTTTAGGACACAACGAATAGCCTCGCCGTCATACTTATTGTATGTACCACTATAATTAGGAGCATTGGTGTTGAGGATAATATTGTAGGCGTACCTAGTGGTATTGGCTATGGACGAAAAGAAGAAAGTACCTGTCCCCTGATTGCGTAGATAACTACCTGCTGTCGCCCACCCAGAATAAACCGCGCGAAATTGCGATGAAGAGCCTATGTAGGCAGCGCTACTAGTGCCAAGTTTTTGAACCAATGTATAATACTCTCGTGGATCACTGCCCCAACTAGCTGGGACGGTGATAGTTGTAATGCTAGATGTGATAGTTGCTAAATGCCAACCGCTAGGGCAAATAGAACTATCTGCATAAGTTTGGTTAACGCTGGTAGTTCCAGTTCCAGCGGTAGCGCTAAGCCAATTGTAGAGATAGCCACAATTACGAATTGAATTTGCCGTAGTATTGCCAGAATCAGCCAAATAGTCAATGGCTTGTTGAGCGGTAGTCGCATAACCAACCCCAGTACAAGCTCGAATATTACTAGACATAAGGGTGTGTGTGGTGTCTGACGGATTTAAATAATAAGAAGTAGTAGTGCCACTGCCACTAACGCCACCATTCCAAACTCCACCAGCTATGTTATTCACATACGTTCCATAAACTCTCGCGTAGTTAGATATCATCCAACACCTGTTATCTGCCAACCGTGCCACAGCGTAGTATTTATTCGTGCCGTCCGAATTGTCAAGCATTGCCACTACAGCTCCTGTGTTCGTGCCTGTAAAAGTAGTCATCAGTCCACACTTAGTCGGGTTCAGGCTAGTGATGTTATCGCCTTGGCTGGGTGGAGCTTGGACTCCGGTATAACTCCAACTCCCAGTTCTAGCATCTGACTGAGTAGTGCTTGAGCCGGTATTGGTAATACAGCTGTAGTATAAGGTATTGGTTCCTACTGTAGTGGTTCTGGTGGTATTACTAGCATTTGGGTATGAACCATTGGCTGTTCCCCACATACAAGTCGTATTAGCCGTAGTACTAGTGACGGTAATAGTCGTAGTATTGGCTGGTATGTTAGTGGCGTTGTTGGCAGGTACTGTGGTTGGTACTGCTGGTAGTGGGTGCTTGTAGGTATAGGCATTAGTTAAGGTATCTACTCCGCCCCAAGTCTTGATGACTAGGTTGTATGT
>JAISBI010000018.1 GCA_031266275.1 Candidatus Nomurabacteria bacterium
TTTTTTCGCGGGGTGTCTGATTGCCCACCCGCCTGCGTGTGGGCCATTAAAAAAACCGTTGGGGCTAAAACTCACCCGACTGCAAAGCACTAACCACCGTCCCCACCGGAACCTTTACCACCAAATCTTTCCCATTCCGCCCATGTCTATCGCGCTTAGCCCCATTCCCGCCACTCTCCGCCCGAAGCTTCGGATTATACCGAAAATCGACTAAAGTATTCGTATTCCCATCAGCCCGAAAAATCACGCTTCCGCCGCGTCCGCCATCGCCGCCGTCCGGTCCGCCCTTATCAATAAACTTCTCATGGCGAAAAGACACCGCGCCGTTTCCGCCGTCGCCCGCTTTCACCGTCACTTTCGCCGTATCCGCAAACATGCTACTCCAACACAGCTTTAATCCGGCGCACGCCAGCGCTCGAAGATTGCTCTTTTACAATGCGAAACTTTTTACCGCCCTCAGCTAACTGTCCAGTGTGTTCAACATGCGGCCCGCCGCAAACATCAACCGAAAAAGGCTTTTCCAGCTCGCCAATCACATAAACCAAAACCTTGTCGCCGTACTTATCGCGAAATTCGCCCGTCGCATGCAACTCGTCCAACGCAAAATCCGTATCATATTCATCAAAACTAACCGCGTAGTCCGCCGCAATAGCCTCATTGACAACTCGTTCAACTTCCGCTACCTGCTCGCCCGTCAACTTATCCGAATATGAAAAGTCTAGTCGCAATCGCTCGTCGTTAATATGCGACCCGCGCTGCGCCACGTGCACGCCCAAAACTTTGTCCAATGCCGCACCCAAAAGATGCGTCGCCGTATGATATTTTTTATGAATTTCCGCGTCGCCCTCGAGCCCGCCTTTGAAAGTTCCCTTTGCCGCCGTCTGACTGCGCTCGCGCTGACGGCGTAATTCCGTCTCAAACTCATCCGTCCAATTCTCGCTTAATTTATAACCGCGCCGAAAAATCTCTTCCGCCGCCAACTCGCGCGGGAAACCATATGTGTCTTGCAATTTAAAAACATCCTTGCCCTCAAGCTGCGGTTTATACTTGGCCAACTTATCGAGCTCTCGCAAACCGCGACCCAAAGTCGCACGAAACATCTCTTCCTCGCGCTGCAAAACCGTCGCGACCTTTTCACCAACTGCACCGAACTTTTCGTAATCACCCTTATAAATATCGATAATAACTTTCACTAACTGGTTGGAAAAACCCTCTTCGATACCCAAATCCAAAGCTTGCATAGTCGCCCGACGAATCAGCCGGCGCATGACGTAGCCTTGCTCTTTGTTGCTCGGCGTCAGCCCGCCAACCGCCAAAAAAACCGCGCCTTTCAAATGATCGGCAATCACGCGCATGGCGGCTTGATTGGAGTCATACTTCTTGCCGGACAAAACTTCCAACTCCTGAATAATCGGCGCGTACAAACTAGTTTTGAAAATATCCGGCGTGCCGGCCGCCGCTGCCGCCAAGCGCTCCAAGCCGCCGCCAAAGTCTACATTTTTATTTTTCAACGGTTCAGACTGGCCATTTTCCAAACGCTTATATTGCATAAAAACTTGATTGCCAATCTCCATGAACCGCCCCGAATCGCCGGCCGGATGAGCACGGCCAAAACTTTCATCATGCATTTCCTCGCCAAAATCATAAAAAACTTCGCTGTCCGGCCCGCACGGATCGCCAATCGGCGTCGAATCGATGCCGCCACCGCGACTCCACCAATTTTCTTTGTCGTCGTAAAAGAAAATCCGCTCGTCCTTTTTCATGCCCCGTTTGGCACCATTCGCCGACGAGCCTATTTCGGCAATTTTCGCTTCAATCTCGACACCCGCGAAAATCTTCCGCCAAATTTCAGCTGACTCATCATCGCGCGGAATGCCCAATTTTTCGTCGCCAATAAAGCACGAGACATATAATTTTTCCGGCGCCAATCCCAACTCACCAGTCAAAAATTCAAAGAACATACGGATTTGCTCTTCTTTGAAATAATCGCCCAGCGACCAATTCCCCAACATTTCGAAACAAGTCGTGTGACGATTGTTGCCGACATCGTCGACGTCCTGAGTGCGCAAACAAGGCTGTGAATTAGCCAGCCGCTCGCCGTGCGGATGTTGCTGTCCCAACAGATACGGCATCAACGGCTGCATGCCAGAGCTAGTGAACAAAGTTGTCGGATCGTCAGTCAAAACCAGCGGCGCCGGCTCAATGGTCACGTGCCCATGACGACGCATAAATTCCAAATACTTCGCGCGAATTTGGCTGGCGTTCAAAATCTCTTTCATGCGTTATATAATAACATAATCGGCGCGTTTTATCTATCTCGACCGCGCCGCGCCGCGAGCGACGGCGTGTCGTCGGGCGGCAATTCTTTTCGATTAATCGCTTTGTGATAAAAATAATATCCCGACAGCAACGTGCCGATGACTAAAATCACCCGCGTCAACAAAGTGCCGGCGCTGGCCACATCGCCGCCGACGCCGTTGGAAATCAGAACCAAGATGAAAGCCGCTTCATACGCCCCTACTCCACCCGGTGTCAACACGAAAAATCCGGCTACACACGAAGCGCCATAAGCCAGCAGCAACACCATCGGATCGACGAAAGTCCCCATCGCCACGAAAGTTATTTCAAACATCGCCACGTCCGCCAGAATCCAGATAATGCCCCACAGAAACGGCCACTTCAAAACTTTCTTTTCCCGCATCAATTTCACATAATCGTCGTTTAACTCGCTGAAAACTTTTTCGGCCCGCTCGACGCTCAAAACTTGCCGACGCGCCCGTTTGAAAGTAATATGATAAACCACTCGGTTGATAGCGCGCGTCGCCCAATGTCCGAAATTCAACATCTGTTGGCGGTTGGAAATGAGATAACTGCCGAAAAATAATACCATAATTAACAAAACGCTGGCGCCGACCGCAATCATGACCAATGAGCCGCTAGCCTTGTTCGTAATCGAAACCCAAAACGACGCGATGAGCAGCAGCGGGATAAAAGCCGCAAAAGAAATAATCGTGCGAATCAGCTGACTCATCGTGGCGTGAACTTTGTCGACGCCGAAGTTTTTCATGCGCCACAGGCCGTACGAAAACCCGCTCGCCCCCGCGCTCGGCAAAACATGATTGACGAAATTCAGCTCCAGAGAAAAAATCGCTTTCGTCCACCAATGCTGCTTCTTCATCTGCCGCCGCTTCTCGAGATAACTCATGCCAATTTCGCTCATCGAATAATAAACGATGACCTGCAGCGGCACCAACAAAATCAACCACCAAAAATCCACCTGCCCCAACAGCCGCCAAGCCTGCAACAAATCCTCGCGCGAAAACCAAACCAACAAAATCACCGCCACCAAAGTCACAACATTCAACCAAAACTTAAAACCATGCTTTTTTCGCCGAGTGTTTTCCATAAGCTTATTATAGCACAGGCAGACCAGTGAGACAATGTCAAAAAATAATTAATTCGCGTTCAAAATACAACGTACAGCAAAACCATTGTACTTTGCGTAAGCTTTACCTACGATAACATCACCACTATTAATATTGATAAACATTTGATAAGCATCTGATGAGCTAGACGCGGCCGAAGACGACCAAAATGCGCCTGCACTTGATTGGTCTGCTAAGAAATATCCGGGGTACGCGCCACCAGCGATAGCCATTCGCAATGTTGATGAAGACCCCGCAACGATAGAAAATGAAGAATTGCCAATGGCTGTTCGCATAGTGGTCAACTCTTGTCTATCAGTCCCCCAGCTACTATTCGGAATAGTGCCAACATTACCGTAGGTTGGCAGGTGCCAACCTGTCGGACAAATAGAACCAGTAGCGATGGTGTTAACCAAGCCGCTAGTGCCGGTGCCGGCCGTAGCCCCATACCAACTGTACATATAGCCACAATTTCGGACTGAACCAGTTGTTCTATTACCAGAGTCAGCTAGATACGTAATAGCATTAGTCGCGGTGGTGGCATAGCCGACTCCAGTACAAGTACGAATGTCAGTGTCGTTTCTCATTGGAGTACCGGTAGCAGGGTCTATGTAAAAAGCGGTAGTCAACCCTGTGCTGGTAGTCCAAGCTCCACCTTTTATGACATCAACCTTAGTCCCATAAGCCCGTGCATAGTTACTTATCATCCAACACCGATT
>JAISBI010000023.1 GCA_031266275.1 Candidatus Nomurabacteria bacterium
AATCGGTGTTGGATGATAAGTAACTATGCACGGGCTTATGGGACTAAGGTTGATGTCATAAAAGGTGGAGCTTGGACTACCAGCACAGGGTTGACTACCGCTTTTTACATAGACCCTGCCACTGGCACTCCAATGAGAAACGATAATGATCTTCGTGCTTGTACTGGAAATGGCTATGCCACTACTGCCACTAATGCCATTGCCTATCTGGCAGAATCTTACAGCACCTATCCTGTGGCTGCCTCTGCTCACGGCTGTGGCTACCTGTATAATTGGTATGGGGCTACGGCTGGTACTGGCGCTAGCGGCTTGGTTAACGTCGTTGCTACTGGCTCTATTTGCCCAACCGGCTGGCACCTGCCAACGTATCGCAATGCCAATGTCAATAATATCCCGAGCAGTTGGGGGACTGATAAGAACGAGGTTAATTCTATGATGGCTGCTGCTGGCAACACCAGGCCTGACATCATAGGTTCTTCATCGAAGTTTCGAGCGATTACTTCGGGAGGCGCATATCCTGGTAACTACGTGGCCGATCAGTCGTTTGGTTTTTATTGGTCTTCTTCGGCTGATACTAGCTCCGGTCGAGCAAATTACATAGGGGTTAATGTTAATGCGTTTAGCAGTGGTTCTAATACCTCCTATACTGGCTATGCCGTCCGTTGTATCCTCAACGCGAATTAACACCTTTGCCTGGATTCGCCGATCAAGTCAGCGAATGACGGAGAGATAAGTTGTTGGCGAGTGAAGTGAAAAATATCGCACGGAGGGGTGGGGAGTGAGAATTTCTGTTGAGAAAAATATAACTGTAGCATAAAGGACGTATGCGCTACTGTAATTCATACAAGATTGAGGTCGATATGGCTCATGTGCTTCTGGCAGAGTAGCTGGTATTTACCATTTATGTTATAATGCTCACATGGGAAAGACAACGAAGTGTAAGGCAAAAAACGTTAAAACGACCGCAAAGATTTTAGCGGCAGTGCAGAAATTTATCAAAAGTATTCCATCACGAATTGCCTCGCCTTTTCGCAAAATGTTTTGGAAAAATCGAAATTTTCGCGGGCGGCGGCCGCATCGCAGTTTGCGCCGGACGGACAAGATTGCTAAAAATCGCAGTTTGAAATTACCCAGCTACATCGCTTTCACCAACTCGGTTTGGAAAACGATTTGGCGCAATAAAGGCTTTTATATCAAATTCTTCCTGTTGTTTTGCGTGTTTTCGGTCGTGTTGCTCGGCGTTTTGGATCAAGAAACTTATGTCAAATTTCGCGATTCGCTAAATTCGTCGGAAGATTCTGGCTCGACTCAGCTCGGTTTTTTGAAATATTTCACTTTGGCGGCTTCTGCTATCACTAGCTCGTCCGGTTCGACGATTTCTGAGGGACAGCGCATCATCGGCATCATCATGTTTTTGCTCGGTTGGCTGATGTTGGTTTGGGCTTTGCGGCAGATTTTGGCCGGTCACAAACCGAAGTTGCGCGATTCTTTGTACAGCGCCGGATCGCCGATGATATCGACGTTGTTTGTGATTGTCATCGGCGCTTTGCAGTTATTGCCTCTGGCATTGTCGCTGCTAGCTTATCAAGCTTTGACCGGCGTCGGCATCATCAATTCCGGCATCGCTATCGAGAATATGGCTTTTTGGTTGGCGGAGGCTTTCATCGTGGCGCTGACGCTTTATTGGATGGTGCCGACGTTTTTCGCCCTCGTCATCGTGACTTTGCCGGGCATGTATCCATTTGCGGCGCTGAAAAACGCCGGCGATCGTATGGTCGGGCGGCGGCTGCGATTTTTGTATCGAATTATTTATATGGCCCTGCCGATTTTGCTGTTGTGGCTGTTGGTTTTGGTGCCGATAATTATTTTGGACAATGCCATCCAAGTTGCTTGGCTGCCATTGGTGCCGCTGTTCGTTCTGCTATTGACGACACTGACGATAATTTGGTGCGCGACTTATATTTATCTGCTGTATCGAAAAGTGTTGGAAGATGACGCGAAACCGGTCAAGAAATAACGGGGAGAAGATGATATGAGCGCACGAAAAACCAGACGAATTACTCAGCGTATTGAGCAAAACCTGACGGATTTCGCCGCTGGCTTCAAATTAGTTTTTCGACGCTGGCAATACGTCGTTACGGCCGTGATAGTGTTTTTGGTTTTCACTTTTATTTTGGAATTATTTAGTTCCGGCACTGGCGAATTGAAATTGCTTTTCGCTGGAATTTCGCTGGGTGAAAAAGCGCAGATTATGGCTAATATTTTCTTGCGTTCGATTGGTCTGGCCGGCGAATTCAGCCTTGAAGCATTTTTGGCGATTTTGATTTCAGCCTTGCAGGGCGTGATCGGTGGATTTTTAGCCTTTGTGATTCATGAGAAACGAACGCGGCCGAAAACTTGCAAAGTCAACCTCGCCAAAGATGCAGAAAATGCCAGTATCGGTGCCATCGCAGCGGTGGCCGGAGCGGGTTGTGCCAGTTGCGGCACGTCGATTATCGCGCCTTTGTTCGCGGCGCTGTTCAGCTCGAGCGGCTATGTTTTGTCGGTGGTATTTGGCTGGTTAATGAACATTGTGGCCGTCGTAATTGCCGTGCTCGTGATGATAAATCTCGGAAAGGAAAGTTTGAAATATGGAAAATAAAACTCGCACCATCATTCTCATCGTCATCGCGTTGTTGTTCATCGGAGTCGTGATATTTGGCATGACGAAAAAAGATTCACCGCAGGGAGAAGTCATAGCCTGGAACGATAATATGACGATGGGCAGTCGCGATGCGGCACATCATTTCATCGTTTACACTGATGTTTTTTGCCCGTACTGCGACAATTTCAGTCGCGTGCTGGAGGAAAATACCGAAGCCCTGCAGGAAGAATATCTCGACACAGGCGACGTGTTTTTGGAATATCGCATGACTGATATGATTTCTGATCATTCCGAAAACAGCACGCGCGGTGGCGAGGCGGCCTATTGCGCGGCCGAGCAGGGAAAGTTCTGGGAATTTTATGAAGCAATATTGGCGAAACTATGGGACGATTATCATTCAAAAGGTATCGGCACATCAAAAACTTCCCCTGAAATACCGAAACTTGACGATGAATATTACATTTCGGCATCAGACGAAGTCGACAAAGACGCGCTAAAAACGTGTTTGGACGAGCACCAAACCTTAGAAACACTCAAATCCAACACCCGAAAAGCCAGCCGCCTCGTCAACGGCGGAGTGCCGTATTTTGCATTCGACGGCTGGACGGGCAGCGGATTTGAGGGGAACTGGAGCACCGTCAAAGCGATGTTCGCGGCGGGTATGAAATAATGATAAACGCGGTTATGATTTTATTGGCTATTGCCGGCGGCGGCGGTTCATCGTCAGGTGGCGGGGGCGGTTCAAGTGGTGGCAGTTCATTTTCATCCAGCTCGTATGGCGATTCGAGTTCGTATGATACCACAGATGCTTCGTCAGTAATGGTCATTTTTGTAATAATAGCATCTTTCATCATAACTGTTGCTGTCGCAATGATAGCATTAGGACGCAAAGGTGTCTCAGTAAAAAGTGACGCAGATTTAACCAAAGATGAACTGGCCGCCAAACATTTGTTTTTGCGCTACCAAGCTGATTGGTCGAAAAACGATAGTGCGGCTATGCGGGCTTATATGACAGATAAGTATCATCATCGTGCCGAGTTGATGGTTAAAGCGATGCAGTTGCAAAGCCGACGCAATGTAGTTGATACTCCGCAGTCGGGCCGCATCACTTCGACTACCGACGCGAATGGTCGAGTAGCAGTTACTTTTTATGACGCCTCAGCAACCGATAAGTTGATTGACGAAAAGACGGGTAAAGAAATCAATTCGCGCCACGTAGTTTTCACGGAAACTTGGGCGTTCATGAAAAAACCTGACGGCAAACTTCTATTGGACGATACGACGCCAGACACTGTTTCCCAAGCGATGTCGATTGATAGCATGCGCGAATTTGCGTTCAAACATAAACTGGAATACTTTTCAGATTGGGGGACTTTGACTTTGCCGGTAAGGGGCCTGATTTTCGACGAAGGAAATTTCACAGACTCCGACATTAATAATTATATGGTGGGGGAATATGGTGGGCAATTAATTCAAATGTATTCTTATACGCCCAACGTCAATATTCTAGTCAATGGCCGACCATACCCAATTTACATAGTCGGGCAAATTGCTGTGCCTGATAAAAACTACGGCGGAATTATCGTGATGAAAAACAAATTGATTGACCGCAAGCCGAAAGGCTACAAAAAATATGAATTAGAATGGGGTGATTTTAATAAAAAGTACGATGTTTTTGCGACTGACGCCGACAAAGTGACTAGTTTCGAATTGTTAAACCCAACTTTTATGGAATATCTGCACGATAAAGTCGGTCTTGATTTCACGTTAGAAGTCGTCGATAATATCATATATTTTTATGTCAAACCAAAAACAGGTATCAAAAACTACGAAACTTTATTGGAAGTACTGCTGCGTGCTTACAAAGAGTTAAAAATGTAGTATAATAGGGGTATGAAACGATATCGTGAGTTGGTGGATTTGCTGAATAAGTATTCTTATGAATACAATGTTTTGGACCAGCCGAGCGTGTCGGATGCGATTTATGATTCGCTGTTTGGCGAGCTGAAGAAAATCGAGGCTGAGCATCCGGAATTGATTGCGTCGGATTCACCGACTCAGCGGGTGGCGGCCGAACCTTTGAAAAAGTTTGCTAAATGGCGGCATGAGAGTCGGATGATTTCGATTTTGGACGCTTTTTCGGACGAGGAAGCTTGGGCGTGGTTTGAGCGGGTTTCGAAAGTTGACGAGCGGGTGCGGACGGCGAAGTTTTGGGTCGATGTCAAGATGGATGGGTTGGCTTGCGCGTTGCATTACGAAGACGGCCGTTTAATTCGGGCCGTCACGCGCGGTGATGGTTTTACGGGGGAAATTGTGACGCAAAACGTGCGGACGATTAAATCGGTGCCGCTATCGATTGCGGTGAAAGATTTTGTTGAGGTACGAGGCGAGATTATTATGACGCGGCAAAACTTCGCCAAGTTTGCCGACAGGTTTGCCAATCCGCGCAACTTCGCGGCTGGCACAATTCGCCAATTAGACCCGAAAATTGTGGCCGAACGGCCGTTGGAATTTCACGGTTATGATTTGATTATGGATGGGGTGACGACTAACGAACGAGTTTATGCGGAACTTAAAAAATTCGGATTTATCGTAAACCCACAGGCGCACTTGGAAAAAACTTTTGACGGCGCGTTGAAATACGCTGCTAAGTTTGAGACCGAACGAGATAGTTTGCCGTTTAATACCGATGGGTTGGTGATAAAAATTAACGACCGTCAGCTCTATGATGATTTAGGCATTGTCGGCAAAAATCCGCGCGGTGTGATTGCTTATAAATATCCGGCGGAAGAGGCCACGACGGTGGTGCGCGACATCGTGATTTCGATTGGCCGAACCGGCGCAGCGACGCCGGTGGCCGTCTTTGACCCAGTGATAGTAGCGGGAACGACAGTGCGGCACGCTTCGCTGCATAATGCCGACGAGATTGCGCGGTTGGATGTGCGGATTGGCGACACGGCGGTGATTTATAAGGCTGGCGACATTATTCCGCAAGTCTCGAAAACTTTAACTGAATTGCGGCCGAAAGGCGCCGAGAAGTTTAATTATAAAAAAGCGCTGAAAGCTCAATATCCAGAATTGACGTTTGAGCGGCCGGACGGGGAAGTGGTTTATCGAGTCAAAGGTGAAAATTCCGACCTGATTTTGAAGCGAGCCGTCCAATATTATGCCTCGCGGACGGCGCTCGACATCGAGGGTTTGGGCGAGAAAAACGTCGTGGCATTGGTTGATGCTGGGCTGGTGCGAGACTTGGCAGATTTGTATTTATTAAAGCAATCGGAAGTCGAGAAGTTAGAGCGTTTCGCCAAAGTCAGCGCGCGCAATTTAGTCGAAGCAATTGCCGAGCGTAAACGGCCGACGTTAGCTCGGTTCATTACGGCACTCGGTATTCGTCACGTCGGAGCACAAACCGCCATCGACCTCGCCAACCATTTTCAAAACTTCACCAAGTTTAGTGAAGCCGGCGAAGACGAATTACTGGCCATCGACGGCGTCGGCACAATTGTAGCACAGTCGATTTTGGCCTATTTCGCCGATGAAGATAACATGGAGGTGTTGTCAAAATTACAACAGCTGGGTGTCGAGCCGCAATATAAAGACCTATCACACGGAAAACTGGCTGGCCAAAGTTTCGTCATGACTGGCTCGCTCACAAGCATGGGCCGAGAAGAAGCTGCCGAAAGAGTCCGCACGCTCGGCGGTACTTTCCAAAATGCCGTCAGTAAATCGACAACCTACCTCGTCGTCGGCGATAAAATTGGCGGCTCAAAGCAAGAAGCCGCCGCCAAACTCGGCACGAAAATCATCAACGAACAAGAGTTTTTAAATTTAATTAGAAAGGAATGAACATGGATAAAGAAAGCAATCAAATAAATAGCAATGGGCGTTTGGATATCGATGAGTCGAATCATCGAGTGAACAACTTGGACGAAGAGGCGCGTCGTCCAGATTTTGACGTTGACCAATTTGTCGAACTTTTGGACGATGTCGTGGTGCTGACTAATTATGATAAATTAGTCGAAGCGGGCGCTACCAAAATCGATTTGAGCAAAATCAAAGACACCGTCAACCCAGAAGTAGCCGCCAACAACTTGGAAGTGTTCGAGAAAAATAAAACCAATCTCGGCGACCCTGAAGAATTAGTCGATAAAATATTAGAGCAAAAAGACAGCTTCGACGGGCCCAGCGCCGAGCTGAAAGTTATGGAAAAATTTAACACCGACGCTCAGAAAATCATGGATTTTTATCTCGAACAAGAAGACGTTTGGTACTTTTTGACCGGAACGTTGGAAAACCTCGTTGCGCACGGGGCTAAAATTGACCCTGACATATTGATTGAGAAAGTTATCGAAAGCGATTTGGCTCAAGACGATGGATTTGACCCAGACTATGACCTTGACCGGTTCAAAAAAATTGGGGCAAGCGACGAGCAATTGAAAAGACTGCTGAGCGGTTTGGGACACGAATAGGAAGAAGTTTAATACAATGGATAAAGGAGCGAAATGTTAGGACACAGGTCGGACGGCAAAAAAGTAAAAATTGATTCGTTGATGCGAATTATACCTTTTATCATGAAGCGCCGGAGCGACAGTCAAGTTTTTTTCAAAAAAGACGTGCCGATTGAAAACTTGGACAAATACATCGCGCGCCAGCAAAAAGAGGGCGTCAAGGTGTCGTATATGAACGCGGTCGTCGCTGGCGTGGTTAGACTAATGAAAGAGCGGCCGCAGCTGAATCGTTTCGCGATAAACGGCGTGCTTTACCAGCGCAACGACATCACTGTGCCGTTCGTGTTGAAAAAAGATATGACTGATGACGCCGAAGAGATATCTGTGAAAATGAAATTCACCGGCGACGAAACGATTTTTGATGTCAAAGAGGCATTGTCTGGCGAAATTCACGCCAACAAAGGCGATGGCGGCGAAAACGACGCCGACGATTTGGTCAAAGCGCTTTCTCATATGCCAGATTTTTTGTTGAATATATTCATCGGGTCGCTGAAAGTTTTGGATAAGCACGGGCTGTTGCCGAAAGCCATTATCGAGCTCAGCCCGTTTCATAGCAGTTGTTGCTTCGTGAACATCGCATCGCTCGGTCTCGACGCGATTTATCATCACATCTACGATTTCGGCACCACGAGCATGTTCATCTGCATGGGCCAGACGAAAATAGTCGACGTCGCCGATGCCGATACTGGTAAACCTAAGAAAACCAAATGTTTATCGCTGTCGTTTGTCTGCGATGAGCGGATTTGCGATGGATTTTATTATACCAAATCATTCCAGATTTTTTCGGACTATCTGCAGCATCCGGAAATGTTAGAAAAATAATCAGCTTAACGACGTAATTCATAAAGCGCGATGCCGGTCGCCACTGAAACATTGAAGGATTCTTTTTGCCCGCGCATCTGGATTTCGACCAAATCATCGCACAAATCACGCAAATTCGGTTCGATGCCATGAACTTCTTCGCCTAACAGCAGTGCGACTTTTTTCGGAGCCGAATATTCATTTATCCTGACGGAGTGCGGGTCTTGCTCCAGCCCGACAATGCGAAAACCGCTCGCCCGCAAGTTTTTGATAAGCGTCGTGGTTTTTGCAACATATTCAGAAACAACTATCTTTTCGGCACCCAGCGCAGTTTTATAGATTTGGCGCAGTATTTTTGCTTGTACGTGTGGCAAAGCATCGTGCCAATTGGGCGTATAGCCGCTCAAATATATTTTCGATACGCCGAATCCGTCGGCAGTGCGAAAAATCGACCCAACGTTGTGAACTGAGCGTATATTGTGCAAAATCAGAACTATTTCCATAGCATAATTTTAACATATATGATATAATATACCCACTATGATGGGATTTATAGGAGTTTTAACTTTGGCACTGCTGGCCATATGGACGGTTCTGCACCAGCCCAGCGTGTCGGAAATGAAAGAAGAAAGGCCGGCCAAACTGTCGCGCCAGCTGGACAAATTGTGGACGATGTCGCATGATTCGATTAGGAGCAAGCATTATTTGAAAGCAGAGAAAATTTTGCTGACGATTTTGCGCGTTGACAATAAAAACGCCGCCGCCTACAATCGCTTGGGGCTTTTGTACGCCAAAGAAAAAGAATATCACGATGCTGTCGAGTGTTTTGAAATCGCCCAGAGCCTCGATCCGAGTCCGTCGAATTTACACAATGTCGGGTTGCTTTATTTCGAAATGGGCGACTACGAACGTTCGGCGCAGGCGCTCGAGCAAGCTTTGGAGTCGGAAGAAAACGTCGCCGTGCGCCACGTCGCCTATGCCAAAGTGCAGGAAAAATTGGGCAATAGCAAAAAAACTCTCGAACATTTGGAACGAGCCGTGCATATCTCGCCGAGCAAAGCTTTGCTGCAGGTTCTGATTAAAACTTATCGTGAAAACGATTTGGACGAAAAAGCCGACGCATTGGAAAAGAAAATGAAATCATCGAAAATTAAAACCGTGCGTCAAGTCCAGAAAAATAAATCAACTATCTGATTTTTCGGCGATAGCACGGGCGGGCCGGCTAAAGTTATTTATTAATCCGATAATAAATGTCTTTCAACGCATTAGCATAGAACAAAAACGCGTCATACGGCGAATTATACGGGCTGAAATAACTGTGGACGTCGCCGTCGTTGAAATATTTCGTACAAATATAATAAGCGTGGTCGGAAGTAGTCAATTTGCGCCAATCGGCGATTAAATCGATGTCGCCAGACTGCAAAACTTTGTCTTCAAATGAATAGAGGATGCGCGCGGTTTCTTGCTGCATCTTGTTGCCCAGCCACGCCGTCAAATCACGCTCGCTGTCCGCCCAAGTCATAGTTTCGGGACACTTGATTTCGTCTTTGGGCTCGTCCAAATCGGCCGCTTCTGAAACGGTCGCGAAACTGTGCTCCGGAATTTCCAACCACTTTTCCGGCAAGTTTTCCAACAATTCAAAAATTCCACTATCCGCCCATTGATGTTCGCCGAAAGTTTCATAGTCCATGAACAAATTTATCAGCGGAGCTTCTTCGGCATCCAGCCAAGCATTGAACTTCGCACTGTCCAATGGATATTCGCTCCAGTTTTTGTCAGAAAATCGGAAAGCCAAATCATCAGACAATTTATAATTTTTCAACAGCAGTCGGATATTTTTTGTGCCAGCCGGTCGATAAATATAATTCGGCGAGCGCCATTCCAGCACGCCCTCCCAGCCCTCAGCGATGATGGCTTTGTAGCCGGCTTCGTCCGCCCATTCAGCCAACGCGTCGTTGTACGATAATTCAGTATTGCGAAAAGCGGTCGGTTGGACGCCGAAAACATCGCGGATTTTTTCTTCGTGCGCGGCGACTTGCCGGACAAATTCGGCCCGCGAATAGAAAAAGGCCAGTGAATGATAATAAGTTTCCGCTACGATTTCGACGCGGCCCGTCGCCACCAATTTTTGAAAACTTTTCAAAACGTCCATGTCCCACATCTCGCATTGTTCGATGAAAGTGCCGCTAATCGACAGGCTCAATTTGAACTCTGGATACCTACTCAATAATTTGAGTAAAAGTTTATTCGTCGGCAAGTAAGATTTCTCGGCCACTTTGCGAAAAACTTCTTCGTTATCAGCCCCGAAATAATGGTGGTTTTTGCCGGTCTCGAAAATCGAATATTCCCGCACTCGAAACGGTTGGTGAACATGCAGATACAAACAAATCGCTTTAGACATGGGCACCTCCCGCGTTTGACACACGCCGGTAAGCGCGCTCGAAAAATTCCGCCGCCTCAGTCCAAGAATATTTGTCAAATTCAATCGCCGCTTCGGTCTGCATAGTCGTTAGCAAAGCTGGCGAGATGGCGAGGTTGACTAATTGGTCGGCCAATCGGTCGGTGTCCCAAAAATCGTATAGATAAATATTGCGCAGTCGCTCCGAGACGCCCGATTGTTTGGTCAAAATCAAAGCGTCTTCGTGCGCAGCGGCTTCCAGCGCCGTCAAGCCGAAAGGCTCAGAAATAGAACTCATCACGAAAACGTCCGACTCACTAAACAACTCGCGCCACTGGCAACCACGCACAAATCCGGTGAAAACGACGTTTTCGACTATGCCGTAAGCTGCCGTCAGCTCGAGTAATTCGTCGCGCTGTTCGCCGTTGCCAGCGATGACGAAAATCATTTTCGGGTATATCGTGAGAGCCTTTCGAGCCGCTTCCAGCAGAAATGTCAATCCTTTTTGCAGTGTCAGACGGCCGATGGTGCCGATAATCATATAGCCCTGTTCCCGCATGAAACGCAGATAATTATAATGCTCGGCGGTTGGGGGAATTTTCTCGAGCTCGCTGCGGTCGACGGCGTTGTGGATAACTTCGATTTTGTCGGCCGGTATGCCGTATTCGCGCACGATGAGGTCTTTCGTCAACTGCGATACCGCGATGATGCGATCGGCCATCAACAAGCCTTGCTCTTCGATGTCGTGAATCAATTGATTGCCACGCCCGCCGCCGGAGCGGTCAAATTCGGTCGCGTGCACCTGAACAATCAACGGTTTGCCAGAAATTCGCTTGGCTCGCACGCCAGCTTCCATCGTCAGCCAATCATGCGCATGTATGGCGTCATAATCATTGTCCGACAATAATTTTTCAATGTAACCGATATAATTCTTTTGAATTTTCACAATCGAATCGGTGTCATCCGAATATGGATTGAGCGGATTGGTCACCTGAGTTTCCGAAATCGATTCAGTTACAATTCGCCGATTTTTAACAGCGTGAACCGTCATGAAATCAATCTCCGAATAATCCTGCTCGCTCGGCAAAACGAAGTCGATTTCGACACCGCGCCGGTTCAAAGCTTTCGCCATCTGATAACAAGCTACACCAAGCCCTCCCGAGTTGTGCGGCGGTAATTCCCAACCGAGCATAAGGATTTTCACCTTTCCATTATAACGTCAAAACTGCCGGAAATCAATAGCAATTTGGCAAATTTTCCATAAAATGTTAAAATAGTGTCCATACGGGCGTAGTTCAGTTGGCTAGAATGTCGGTCTCCAAAACCGAAGGTCGTAGGTTCGAGTCCTACCGCCCGTGCCAAAGTAGAGATTTTTGCTGATTTTACTCTGTAAAGTAGGTTCGAGCCAACTAATATCACTGCACGGACCCGTGTCTTTTTTGGACGAAAGTTTATAGCTATTTACAAACGTTATAAACTTTGTTACAATAGGCTTATGGAAAACCATATTGAAAAACTTAGTCGAATCTTGGCCGCTAGCGGTTGGAGTCAGGAAGATTTGTCTGACCAGCTGGGCGTGTCTTTTGTGACTTTGAATAAGTGGGTTAACGGTAAGGCTGAGCCGCGAGCGGCGGCGAAGGATAAAATCGACCAGGTTGCGGCGGAGGTTCTCGGCTCGGACGATGTCGACGTGGCTGAACTTATTAAAGTCAAAAAGCAGGCTATGGCGCAAAAATTTAGCGTCCGGCGGTTGGTTATGAATCGGGAAGTTTTAGACCGTATCACTGTTAATTTGACCTATCACAGCAATGCGACCGAGGGTAGCACAATGACAGAGGGCGACGTCGCGGCGGTGATTTTTGATAACAAAGTCCTTAAAAATCGCACGGCTGTCGAGCAAAGGGAAGCGATTAATCATCAGACGGCTCTGAACTTTTTAATTGACGAGCTGCAGTCGCAGGGCAAGGGTTTTGTTATGACGCCAGACCTAATTCGAGTAACGCACCTGCGCCTGATGAACAGCGTTATCAGCAACGCTGGCGAATATCGCAACCACAGCGCGCGGATCCGCGGCGCGCACGTGCCGCTGGCTAACTTTATAAAGATTCCCGAACTTATTAAACTTTGGTGCGGCGAGGTGAATGAGGAGACTGCTGATCCGATTGCGCTGTTAGCTAAATCGCACGCTGAGTTTGAGCGGATTCACCCTTTTAGTGATGGGAATGGGCGGACGGGGCGGTTGTTGCTCTTCATAAAAGCCCTCCATCTCGGTCTTGTCCCGCCGGTGATTAAGAAAGAGCGGCGGATGGCCTATTATAGGTATCTGGAACTTTGCCAGCTTCAAGACCTTTCCGATCTGTTAGAGATGTTTATTGCGGAGGCGATTATCGAGACAGGCGAAGAGTTGAAAACAGTAGGTATATAATAATCAGACACAGTAAGGAGTGACTTTTTATGGTCACCGGGGCGAGGCTAATACTCAGTAAATCGATCAATGAGTATATTTGTGTCGGTAATTATCTCTATGTCTGGCCTACTGCCATTTGCGAAGTCTATGCATATATGACCCTGAAAAGTTTTACGTTGGTAATTTTTGCCAGGACCATTACTAGACTCCAGATTGTTATCCCCGTCGCAATAATCGGAGCTGGCATATCTTGAGTCGACATCTCGTGCCTCGTCGGGGTTATTTGGTTTTTCGGAAATTACATTTAAGCACCTAGTCCTATGGTCTTTTATCGTATTAAATAATTCTGTACTGAATGATGACTTTAGACCATGATGTGGAGCTATTAAAATACACAACCTGTGTTTGCTAAGTTTAATTTTTAGATCGAGGTGGGTCTCAAGAAGCTTTTTCATGCCTTCTTTTTGTATATCTCCTGGGAATAATATGTGATGTCCATTGACGATAAGAAGGTTGACAAGGCTAATATTATTAGGATAACTTTCTTCGGTAAGCGCGGGATCTTCTTCAACATCTTTTGGATGTAGCCAATAGATATGTTGTTCGTCTGTCGACGATGGTGGGATTGATGGTCGTAATGGTAGACTGCGATCCTCCATCATTTTACGCAATGTTGATAGAGGTTCGTTATCTTTAAGGTCAAAGAAGTCCCAATTTATCGCATCTCGCTTATTGACGGGTTCGTTATTACCAGAGTGGTCGTTATCATTCGGGCATGTTACTAGATCAGGGTAGAAACTATCGTTAAAGTTGGGAATTGCGGATATGTGGTCTCGATGCGGATGGCTTACGATAAGTTGATTGATCGAGTATCTCCCATTTTCATTTTTGTCATATTGATTTTTGTCAAACACTGGCTCCAAAAAATCGGTAATTGGATTAAAATTATCACTCTTACCGACGTCTAGTAATATTTTTGTTCCGTTGATATTTGCAAAGGCGCACGACGCTCCACCGACGTTGAATATTACAATTTTCCTCATGTCATTTATCCTTTCTTAAAACCGAATTAATGCGGTTAGTTATGTATTTTGTCTGTTTGTAGTATGAAATTGCAAACAGGATGGTTATGAAGGTTGAGGCTGATATAGCTATCCAAAAGGATGTTAATCCTAATGGGGTTTGGGCAGTTTGTTTAACTATGATAGCGAGAACTGCAAGTAGCCCCATGGCGGTTATAGTACGGTACGTATTCAAATCTTGGAGTAAAATTTGAATTTTCGGATCTAGCTTTTCAGCTCTAACATATCTCGTTCCATCTTTCCATTTTATCGCAAGTTTAATCGTCGGCTCTATTACGAGTGATCCTATACGTGAGATTATCATGCCTATAAAATAATAGAGAAAGAACGCAAATATAAAGTTTTCGTCCGTTATGCTAATATTAAAAAGTCGCTCTATAAATGTACCAAACAATATGCCTGGAAAGAAATTATTGAACAAGTGATAGCTCGACAGTTTATTTAGAATATCTTTCATCGTCTTATCCTCCATTATCCTTTTGGCGGGCGTGGATCGCTGCCGTAACTATTGCGATACCCAAATTGACCATTCTTGTTGTGGATGATGTGCTCCGCTTTGTTATTAATTGCTTACCATCTGCCGGCATCAACTGCCTTACTCTTTGCTGGGTATACCTTTGCGGGTCTAGACGCTCCATTGGTAATATTGCGCCAATTGCTAGCGTGTTTACTATATGTGGTGTGAATTTGATTTGCCATAAAAATACTCCTTTCATAGCGTTAAAGTTAATTATGTGTGCTACAATTAGGAGTAAGCAATGGTCTGCGAACTTGTTGCTTACTAGGAAGGGCTCTTAAAGAGTCTTTCCTGCCGTTTATAACACTTCCTCATGTCCCTCTGGTCGTGGTGAAACCCCTGGTTCACACGAGTATTGGACTAAGTGTATCAAATAATTGTGGAAAAGTCAAGATATTCGTTAAAAATGGCAAGATTCTTCTCGCCGAACTATTGACTTGCTGACATAACCGTGCTAGAATGTTTGCATAGAAAAGCAACTAACGAAAGGATTAAACCATGAGTAGACTGCCGAAAAACATTGTGCAGGCTCGTTTGGATCGTGGCTATACGCAAGAGCAGGTAGCACGAGCCATTGGCGTGAGTCGACCGACTTACATCAACATAGAGTCCGGGAAGAAGGAATTAACTTTAAACCAGGCGAAGTCATTATCGTCAATTTTGCGGATTGACATAGATGATATTTTGGGCGCCTCTGACGGTTCATCGATTTTTTCTAATCCAATTGCTTCAACTGAGAAATACAAGCAAATTATTCTGAATGCGCTGAAATATGGCGCAGACGACAGCGATGGCAAAATTACAAAAACTAAACTTGCTAAGTTAGTATATTTAGCCGACTTTATCTGGTACTATTTACACTCTAGGCCCATGTCTGGCATGACTTATCGTAAGTATGAACGTGGTCCCGTAACTGATGTGTATTTTCGTGCTTTAGATGAACTAGAAGAAGACGGAACAATTATCCGTGAACCCAAAGGGCGAGCGATCATGTTTTCGTTAATAGAAAATACTGCACCGACAGGTAGACTAGATGAGAAGGAGCTGTCGCTGATTAAAAAAATCAGCAAAGCATGGAAGGGCAAATCTACCGACGATATTGTGAACTTCACCCACGAACAGTTGCCGTGGCAAATTTGCCGTGACGGAGAAGTGATTCCATACGGACTAATTACACAGGAAGAGCCAGAGAAAGTCTATGGAAGCGTCAAACTATAGGGTTGAATTTGATGGATTCACCAGACATCATTTCGTAAAAAAGTTTGAAAAACAGTATAAATCACATTGGACAAAAACCGAATTAGATATCGTCAATGTCTGTGAGCGCATAGATATGATGTTGCAATACAAACGAGCTGATTTAATTGCTTGTTCTGATTGTTATAAATTAGTCAAGTTAGACTTCTCAGTTGAGGGGACAAAAATGTCGCCAAAGAAATCGGGTAATAGGTGCATATTATTAGTAAATGACAACATCCGCATCGTGAATATTTTGATGGTATATTCAAAGAACGATGTTGGACCTGGGCAAGAAACAGCTTGGTGGAAGCGGATGGTAAAGAGTAACTTCGTTGACGTTGCAAAAATTTTTGGATTATAAGTTGTTATAAAGCGTTTGCAAAGCCATACAAAATACGTTGTTTTTATAAAACTTGTGATATAATGGGGTTATGAAAATACGTGAGGGTAGCCAGTTGGTCATTCCGGACTTGATCCGGAATCTAGGGGGCTTTTTGGGTTTGTCTGGATTCCGGGTCAAGCCCGGAATGACAGTCGCAAAGTCTGGATTGCTTCGCTTTGCTCGCAATGACCGCTTAGCCGAGTGGAATGGGCGGTGGCCGTCTCTCTCTCTCTCTCTCTCTCTCTCTCTCGGTGTTGGCGCTATTAGTTGGTTTGGCGGGGGTTGGTTGGTGGGGCGGAGCGGCGGTTCGGGCTGACGGAGCGGCGGTTAGCGTTAGCGCGGTTTGGCGCGACTATGGTTCGGCGGCGGGCGGCGAGACGGTGACTATTACTGGCACAGGTTTTGAATTGTTGAACTTTGGCACGCCGACCGATTTTTCTTTTGAAGGTTATGCCGAGACTTATGATGTGTTGAATGACGGAGTTTATAGGTTAGAAGTTTGGGGTGCGGCGGCAGGGGGTGGCGGCACTGGTTATAATTGTAATTTCCAGAATACAGGCTTAGGCGGTTACGCCGCTGGCTCAATTAACTTGAATGCCAGCGACAATGTCCA
>JAISBI010000011.1 GCA_031266275.1 Candidatus Nomurabacteria bacterium
ATGATTTGTTTCATTTTTTTATATACACCCTCTTTGTTATTTGTTGTTATACCCTTTTTGTTGTTGGTTATGGTTACATTATATATGATAAAATTTGTTGTGTCAAGGGTTTTGGGGGAGAGATTTTAATAAAGTTTCGCCTTGACCGGCAATTTAGTATTCTTCAAAACTTTCGCCACTTCCCTCTCGTCGAGGGTTTCTTTTTTCAATAATTCCCCCGCCAAACTTTCCAAGCCATCGCGGTTGCTGCTGATGACTGCTCGAGCGCGTTCGGCTGCTTCGTCGAGGATTTTTTCGATTTCGTGGTCGATTTCTTCGGCGGTTTTGTCGCTGTAAAGGCGGCCTTGCGTCATGCGGTCGAACATCAAGCCGCCCTCGCTATCGTGGAAAGCTTTGTCGCGCAGTTTCGTGCCCATGCCCTCTTCCATAATCATCGAGCGAGCGATGTCAGTGGCGGCTCGCAGGTCGGAGCTGGCGCCGGTCGTGACGCGTTCGCGGCCAAACATCACTTCTTCGGCGATGCGTCCGCCCAGCGCGCGCGCTAAAATATCTTTGTACTGCACGATGGAAGTATAAGTCCGGTCTTCCGGTGGGATGAACCACGTCACGCCGCCAGTGCCGCCACGCGGAATAATCGTGACTTTATGCACTGGATCGCTGTCCGGCAAAACATGCCCAACCAGCGCGTGCCCAGCTTCGTGATAAGCGGCCAGCTTCTTGTCCGCATCGGTCAAGGCGCGGCTCTTTCGCTCGGGGCCGATGGCAACTTTTTCGAAAGCTTGAGTCAAATCAGTGTTATTGACTTTTTTATGGCCCACGCGCGCCGCGATAATGGCGGCTTCGTTGGCGATATTGGCGAGGTCTGCTCCCGACGATCCGGCGGTTTTAGCGGCCAGCGCGTCGAGATTAACGTCTGCGTCAATCGGCTTGTTTTTGAAATGAACTTTCAATATAGCTTCCCTGTCTTTGCGCTCTGGCAACGAAATATTGACTTTCCTATCAAACCGGCCCGGACGCAACAATGCCGGATCGAGCACATCGGCGCGGTTAGTGGCGGCCAAAACTATGACGTTTTGCCCCTGTTCAAATCCGTCCATCTCGACTAAAATCTGATTCAAAGTTTGTTCGCGTTCGTCGTGTCCGCCGCCCATGCCGGAACCGCGCCGACGCCCGACGGCGTCGATTTCGTCGATGAAAATGATGCAGGGCGAATTCTTTTTAGCTTTTTCAAACAAGTCGCGCACGCGGGAGGCGCCCACGCCGACGAACATTTCGACGAATTCGGAGCCGGAAATTGAGAAAAACGGCACGTTGGCTTCGCCAGCCACCGCTTTGGCAATCATCGTTTTGCCGGTACCAGGTGGGCCGACCAGCAGCACGCCTTTGGGAATTTTGGCGCCCATCGATTGATACTTCTTGGGATTTTTCAGGAAGTCGACCACTTCGAACAAGTCTTCTTTGGCCTCTGCGTTCCCAGCGATGTCGGCGAATTTCGTCTCGCCTTTGTCTTTGCCGTATAACTTCGCTTTTGACCGGCCGAAGCCCATCGATTGATTGTTCTGGTTGGCCATGCCGCGCATCATCCAGATGATGAAAAAGCCGATTAGCACGATGGGCAGCACCACCGTCAGCACCGTCATAATGATTTCGCCAGTGTGATCCGGCTCGCGACTTTCATAATCGATTTTCGAGATGTCTAGTCCCTGCTCGGCCGCCGACGCGCCAGACGGAATACGCGAAACTTCGCTGGGTTTTTCTTCGTCTTTTTTAGTGATGGTTAATTGCTGGCCCTCTTCGACGATTTTAGCAACTTCGTCGTTATCGACTTGGCTTTTGACAGTCGAAAACGGCACTTCTTCGAGCGGAGCTTGATTGATTTGCCCGCCGCCCAGCAACAATCCGACAAATCCGACGATTAAAGCCCAAAAAATCAAGTTTTTAATCAATGCCGACTTCGGCGGCAGCTTTTTCGGCGCCGGTTTCTGTGGTAATCTTGGTTTCTTATTCATGAAAACTATTTTAACACATCTCAGCGTTCGAGTCCAGTTTGTTTGTTCCACAGCCGCGCATATTTGCCGTCCGATTTGATTAAATCAGCGTGCCGGCCGTCTTCGATGACTCGGCCCTCGTCCAAAACAATGATGCGGTCGAGCTCCGCCACCGTCGAAAGTCGGTGCGCGATGACGACAGAAGTGCGCCCATGCATGAGGTTGTGCAGAGCAGCTTGAATTAATTTCTCACTTTCGGTGTCCAGCGCTGAAGTCGCTTCGTCCAGCACTAAAATCGGCGCGTCTTTCAATATAGCGCGCGCAATAGCCACTCTCTGACGCTGGCCGCCGGATAATTTGACGCCGCGCTCACCTACCAAAGTTTCCAAACCCTGCGGCAATCGCTCGATGAACTCCCACGCATTAGCTAGTTTCGCCGCTCGAATAATCTCTTCGCGCGTCGCTTTCGGTCGGCCGTAAGCAATATTCTCAGCGATGGAACGATGGAAGAGATTGGTTTCCTGTGGCACGTAAGCGATGCCATGCCGCAATGATTCCTGCGTGACGTCGCGAATATCCTGCCCGTCAATCAAAATCGCGCCGTCCGTCACGTCAGCAAATCGCAGCAGCAATTTCGTGATGGTCGTCTTGCCCGACCCAGAATGCCCGACGAAACCGACCCGCTGGCCCGATTTAATTTTAATCGTCAAATCCCGAAAGACGTCTTCGTTGCCGTCGGCATATTGGAAATCAATGTGGTCAAATTCAATCGCGCCGCGCGTCACGGCGAGAGCTTTGGCATCCGGTTTATTGACCACGCTGCGCGGTTCGTCCAATATCAGCGTCATTTCATAAGCGTCGCCCAAACCCCTGTTGACCCTGCGAAAAACGTTGTTGATGCCCCACAATTTACTGAGTATTTGATTGGTATAAGTGAAAATCAAAACCAGCGACCCGACCGAAATACCCAACCACGAATTGCCGCCGACCATGAATATCATCATGGCGACAGTGATGCCGACTATCACGACGCTGTACACGTTGTCGCGCCGCAAACACAGCCGCCACACGCGCATGCCGCAATTGTAAATTTTATCGACTACTCGGCCATATCGTTTGCGCTCGAAATCTTCGCGGCCATAACTTTTGACAGCAGAAATGTTCGAAACGCTGTCGGCCAACTGCCCGCCGCCATCATTGGCCGCCACTGATAAATCAATATTGGGCTGTAATATTTTTTTATACGAAACATAAGAAATCACCGTGTAAATCGCGATGAAAACGAGCAGCACCACGATGAATTGCCACGAAATCGGCCACAGCAACACAACCGTGAACAATATACTGAAAGTTATCGGAATGATGTCTTCCCACAACGTGCCGAACAATGTGCTAAAAGCGCTGACGTATTTGTGCGTCTGGCTGACCAGCGAGCCGCCGAAGCGATTATTGTGAAAATGCATGGATTGTTCGAGCAATGTGTCAAAAGTTTGCGTGTACAGGTCGCGCTCCGCCCGCTGCATCATCGCCCAACCGGCATAGCTGCAAACAGTTTGGATAGCCAGCCCCAAAACAGCGGCGCCAGCCACTTGCCAAATATATGGCCCGAAAACCGTCCAGATTTGGTCGCTGGCAATAGTTTGCGTGGTCAAGGCGTCAATGACCTGCGCGATGATGTACGGCACGGCGAAACTCATGAAGAAAATCTCAAACGGCTGCGACGCGATGGAAATCACCGACAGCAGTTTGTGCCTCTTTAGTTCTCGCCAATAATAGCGCAGCGTTCGCCGCGCCACTGATTTATCTATATTCCTTTTCATAGTGCTCACAAATATCCTTTCTTAAGTATTTTTCGTTGTTTATTCTCAAATTTTGGTATTAGGTCTAGTGCTCTTGGCTCCCTGCTTCCAATGTCCCCCGTCGTCCCGCGCGGGGGGTCTCTCATTAGGAAGCAAGCCTCCAGCTTATACGTCTAATACTCATAATGTTAAGTATGGTATCACAAAAATTAGCGTTTTGCAAGCGTTTTGAGGCGCGAAATCGTGAATTGGTCTCGATAAACGCCGATTTGGACGCCGCCGCCCGACTGGAGCAGGTCGCCGGATTTAGCGCGGCCGAGTTTTTTGAGCAACGATTTCAGTTGCGGTGCGGTCAGTTTCCCTCTAGTCCAAACACGCAAGACTTCATGGGCGACGTTCGGCGCTAGGCCCAATAGATATTTTCCATCAATGGTCTCGGACCTTTTGATTTTAGATAAGATTTTTTCAATTTCTCGGCGCAATATTCGCTGCTTGGCGTTCAATTTCAATAATTCCGCGCGCTGCTCCGGCGTCATCTTCAACAAAAATCCACGCACGCGGTTGCGGAAATATTTGTGAGTATAATTGGTCTGGTCTTCGGCCCAATCGAGCTGATTTTCAATGGCGTATCTGACAATTTCGGCCTTTGACATCTCGAGCAACGGCCGCTCCAATCTGGCATTCATCGGCGCCAAACCGCGCCAGCCGGTGCCGCGAATTAGATTGATGACAATGGTCTCGATGAGGTCGTCTTGGTGATGAGCCGTGACGATTTTCGCCGGCGCGTACTTTTTCTGCACCGAACGCAAAAATTCATAACGGGCCACGCGGGCTTCTTCCTCTGACACGTCATGTCCCAAACGTGCCCGCCTCAGCTCAAACGGCAAGCCATATTGCTCGGCCAATTTCCGTACTAATTCGGCGTCTTCATTCGACTCCGTGCGAATGCCGTGATCAAAGTGCGCGATGATGAATCGACCAATGGCCGCTTCCTCGCGGCTTTCTGAAGCCATATCCAACAAAACCACCGAATCCACCCCACCGCTAATCGCCAAAACATAATTCATAATAATCCTATTTTACCACAAAAGAAAAGCCCCGAGGGACGAATGTGTGATATTCGCTGGAAAGCGAAATCGTACAAATCGTATCGGGGCTAATCTGTCGTTTTAGCTCGGCACATCGATAAGTCGTGAAACTTACATGATTCCGAATCTTAGGGTAGCTACTGACTACTTCCTCGCTGCTCTGGCCGCAATAACCGCCACGATGGCGACGATTACTATGCCAAATATTAACGGCATCGGCAACAAGTTGATTGATAACCCATTATAGAGGGCAATCAATACGTTCTTCACAGCGAAAAATTCTATAGAGACCGCGGCTATAGTTGCAATATAACCGAATCCCGCAAGAATTTGTGGTACGCCTTTTGACAACGTCCGCAGAGCCATGATTGCACCGACAATCCACAATAGCGCGGTGATATACTCGTTCCACTTGGCGTAAATTCCCGCCGTGTTCAAGATATCATAAGCTTCAGGTGTCAGCGTTTTGAACGCCGCTTCCGAAGAAGCCACTTCGCCCAAGGCGCCAGACGACATAGCCTTGCCAATCTCGCTGCCAGCGATTAAGGCTACTACCATAGCGATTGCCATTGCCAGCCACCGCCAGTGATTTCTGATGAAACGGATTACGACGCTTTCGCTATTTTCCTCTTCCTCATCTTCTTCGGGTTCATCATCGGAGAACACGGCCGTGATATAAATATCATCAGTGCTACGGAAGCCTTTCGGTACCGTATAGTCGGTTTCCGGAGCTTCTGGGATCGCCATATTTCCAGCTGAGCATTGCCAGCGAACGAAGTACTGACCTCGTCCTCCAGCACGTGCCGCGTCATCTGCGTCGGCTTCCACATGTATAGTCGCTCCTGCAGAAGCAGACACACTGCTTATGCCACCTGATCCAGCCAGTTGGCCATTAGTGATAATTAAGTTCGCCATAGTTTTTACCTCCTCTATAGCATCTTGGCCTCTCCAAAGGGCCGATTAAAGAAATTTCTCGAATCCGACGAACAAGTCTTGTGTATTCTCGTTCGTCTTTGCCCCTGTTGGAGAGACACAAGAAACCGGTTTGGAGTGCGCATGCGCTTTGCGCAACCGGATTGAAGCGGCCATAACAAACCGCCTCAATCCGATCGCCAAAGCGAAAACGCTGAGTCCACAGCAAAAACGACTCCCTTGTCTCACTCTTAAAACAACAGATTTCTAAAGTACGTATGACTCTCACAGCCATACTCTTCCATTGTAGCACACTTTGCCAGAAAAGTCAATATATAGAAATATATTTACGATTATGCTTGCATTTTCGGCGACTTTATACTAAAATAAGGTCATATGAAAAAAAGAGATAAGACCCCAAGCTTCTGTGTTTTTTTTGCAGTTATTGCGCTAATTGCGAGCGTCTTTGCTTCGCTGTTCTCTGGCGGGACGGTTTTGGCGGCCGACTGTTCATCGTTGTACTCTCAAGGCTCCAATGAATATACTGTTTGTGAAGAGGGTTTCAATAACGCCAGTGACTCAAACTACTGCGACAAAAAGTATAAAAACGCTAAGGCCTATGATTCCTGTGTCGCTGGGTACAAACTTGGCAATAACCAGCCTGTCACCCAACCATCGACGCCCGCTAACAGCAATATTTGCCAACAAAAATACGGCAACGATCCCGACAAAAACAAAATAGACACCTGCAACAAAGCTTACAATGAGGCAACTGACGAAACTTATTGCGACCAATATAAAGGCAGAGCCGCTTACGATTCCTGCTATGTCGGGCAAATGGCCAAACTCGGCAAAGACACTACTCCGCCCAGCCAATCCAATCAAGACATCTATAATTCATCAGACATTGTGACTTGGTGTGATAACAAATATTCTGACCCTAACGAACAAAAAGCCTGCAAGGAAGGTGCTCAAAATATGGGGATTATGGATTATTGCGAAGCTTATAAAGGCAGGGCCTATTATGACCCGTGCAAGGCTGGCTGGGACCACATGCAAGAGTGGGCAGAAAAAGAAGGTGAATCCATCAACTATACGTCGGCTAACTCCACCAACCCCGCCGCCAATGACCAAACCTGCACCATTCCATACGTCGGCTGGGCGATTTGCCCGATTATGCTGGCGGCCAGCGCCGCTATTGACCAGATGTATGGCGTGGTCGAGTCTTTTCTCATCACCCCTGCTTCGATTTTTACTGACGCCGAGACCAACGGCATCATGCACGTTTATCGGCAATTTTTAAACATCGCTAACGTCGTCTTGGCAATTATATTCCTCATCATCATCTTGGCGGAGGCCAGCGGCGGCATTTTGCAAAATTATACTATCAAAAAAGTCATGCCGAAGTTGGTGCTGGCGGCGGTTTTCATCAATATCGCTTTTTATATCTGCGCGGCGGCGGTCGACATCACTAATGTCGTCGGCGGAGCGCTGCCGGAGTTTTTCAATAGCATGGAGTCCGATCCTGTCAATCGCGAATCATGGCAGATTGGTAATTTCGAAACCGGCACTGGCAACTGGGAGGGGCTGACTCGCACGGCCCTGCTCGGCGCGGGCATCGGCGCGGGCGTTTGGCTGATTTCCGGCGCGACGTGGGCATCGATTGGCTGGGCGGTGGTGCTGTTCTTAATCCCGATTATCATCGGCGTATTAGTGGCGATTTTGGCGATTTTACTGGCACTGACACTGCGTTCGGTCGCCATCATCATTTTCATCATCATTTCGCCGCTGGCATTCTGCGCTATGATTTTACCAAATACTAACAAGTGGTTCACTAAATGGGGCGGCGTATTCGTGAAATTATTGCTGCTCTACCCCATCATAGCGCTGGTCTTCGGCGGCAGCAAACTGGCCGGCAGCATCATTTTGAACGTGGCTGGCGAAAACGTCTTCTTGCTCATCGCTGGATCGGCCGCCACAATCTTGCCGCTAATCGTGGTGCCCAGCCTGCTCAAAGGTGCCGTCAACGCGCTCGGCACAGTGGGCGGCAAAGTCTCTGGCCTCGCCGACAAAGGCTGGAAAGCCAGCCGAACTGCGACTGATAAACGCATGAAAGAAAGCGCGCCCGGCGAGCACTTCACCAGACAAGACAACCTGCGCCGCAGCATGCTCAAAGCCGGCATCGGTCGTGGCAAAACTCGCGCCGCGCAGAAAGAAAACAGCTATCGCCAAAGCCGCGCCATGGCAATGGCAAGCGCGCTGGCCGACATCGACGAGAAAAATATGAAAGGCATGACGTCATATCTCGAAGATTGGCGCACTGATGACGGCAATCAGTTGCAGAATCGCGATTACATGGACATCATCATGGGTAACCGCACCAGTGTTGGCAATGTGCGAGTTAATGAGACTATGCAGCTCGCCGCATGGGACCACATCGGCAAAACAGCCGGCGGCGCGGATATGGCGCGATTGATGAATTATGTCAGTACGCCAGAGGGCGGAGCCAACAAATCGCAAGCGTTCAGAAATGCCGCATTCAACGCGTTCAAAGCTAAGGGTGATAAAACTGCGCAAGTGCGCGCCAGATTTATACCAGCTATGCAAAACGGCACCTTTAACAACGGCGAGGCCGTTGGTAGTTTGATTAACAATGCGCTTTCTGACGAAAAAATGGTCGAGTGGGACGTTGAAGTCTTTCGTCAAGCGCGAGACTATGTCGACGCCACTGGCGATGCGGCAATGAGAACGAGGTTACAAGATGCTATCACAAACGTTCGCTTAAACAATAATTTTAATGGCAAAATCGACAGCACGAAAGCTGAAGTATTTGAATCTATCATGACCGGTAACCTCGCTCTCGACACAACTTGGGACCCGACAAACGAACGCTATTTCTAATTTTTACTTAAAGAGACCTGCACGATTCGTGATGAATCATGCAGGTTTTCTGTTCGTGCGTTTAAAGATATTGAGCATAACAACCGTCGATGTATTTACCGCTCGAGCAATGACCTTTATATATTCGACCACAACCGGGACAAGCTATATACCAATTTTCAGTCACAACCAAGTCGCCACCTTTCTCTTTGAATGGATGTTCAAGAATCTTGCTTTTGCCCGCCAGACATTCATTGTACTCTTTTTCAGATATTTTCATGACTTCACTATAACTGACACTGCTTGCAAAATAGCCACCTTCCGTTTTGCCGTTTAACTTCTTATATTGCACCTCTTTGATATCGTAGTGCAATCCACACTCACATGTTACTGACATGCCGATTAAACTCTCCAATTTTCTTATCTCATATTCTTTGTTAACCATATTCCTGCCTCCTTAAAAACAAGTTTTGCGATACATATTCTTCAAGATCTACACACATCAAATCTTAATATTCACAATGATAACATATTATAACTAATATTACAACTACCCATGCCATTTTAATTCCTTTTTTTCATGGTTTGTGGTAAAATTTAGTCATGAACCCGAATGATGACTTGCAATCAATGGAAGATGAAGCTGGCCAAGCGCCGATGGGCGACGGCGGTGAATCTTCCCTGCCGGAGCGCGAGAAAGGCGGCGCTGGTTGGACGACCAGTGTCAATCCGCAGGCGGCTTTGGCTGGAGTCGCGGCTATCAAAGCGCGCAAACGGCGGCGCTGGGGCATTGGGTTGGGCGTCGGTGGTATTGGGGCGACTATATTAACGATATTTTTATTACCTACCGGCATGGTCGGCACGGCTTTGTCGGCGGTCGAACGATTCGGCGGACCGATGGTAGCGTCCAGCGCGCGGCACTATGATGAAACAATGGGCGTGCGGCTGAAAAGTGGCACTTGCTCTGGCGCACGGTGCGAGTTCCAGAAATTTTCGCAGAAAGAATTGTCTCGGTTGGAAAAGGCCGGCGCCAAAATGTCATACGACGGTGTAGAGGTCAGGCCGACCGATGACGGTGGTAAAGTTTTGGTGGACACTATTGAACTGGACGGTCGAACTTTGACAGCCAGCAGCATCGCTGATGAGATGGCGCGCAATCCAAACGTGCGAGCGCGCTTACACAAAGTTTATAATCCGAAGTTCGAAAGCACCGGCGGCAAAGCTTGGCGAACTATCAGCACGAAATTCGGCTTGTCCAAAGGCAAAAATCTCAAAGGTAATACGACGGACGACGTCCTGAAAAGCTTAGATGATTTGACGCGCGCTAAAACCAACGAAGATCTACCGAAATTCGCCGACGCGGAAGCGAAAGACGTCGAGAAAGCCATGAAAGAACTCGACCCCAGCCCGGCGCAAAAGATTGGCCAGACGGCCTATGACACTGTTTCCCTGTCCGGTGGCCTGCCTAATTATTTCTGCGGCGTGTTCAACGGCGCGCGCATGGTCAATATCGGCTCCAAAGTGGTGCGCAAAGCTTGGATGATACCGATGGCTTTCGCGATGTTGAATTTATTCAGCTCCATTCAGGCCAATGAAGATACGACCATGCAAGACGTCGAAGCAGCCGGCAATATGTTAACCGGCGCCAGTGCCGACGGGCGAGATTTTTTCAACTCATACGGCGCCAATTATGCGATGTATGGCGATAGTGGCGATTTGACGGAGAGCGCCGCCAGTTTTACATTGGGCGGCAATGGACCGTTCATCGGCATCACGGCCGGAATTACGTCGCTGTTTTTGTGGTTGGGACTGAGTAGCCCGAAATCCGTTTGCGGTGTAGTACGCAATCCAGTCGTCCAATTTCTCGACCTCGTCGGTGGCGGATTATTGGCGTTTTTCACGGGCGGCGGCATCAAAGCCGGCACGGCGGTTGGCAAAGTTGCCGCCATGGACTTCCTCAAAAGCACTATCAAGACGACGCTGAAGCGGCCGGCTTTTTGGGGCGCATTGACTTTTGAAGCGGCCATCGCCCTGCTGCCGATTTATTTGCAAAATGTTTTGGGCGGGCAAATTCCGAGCGAGATGACCAAAGAAAATCAGAGCGATGCTTTTTTCTCTGCCAGCGAGGGCTTGTACGGTGAACTCGCCCAAGCGGGTGCCAACGCGCCGTTGACCAAAGACCAAGCCATCGAGATGGATAAGCAGACCGCTCTATACGAGCGTCAAGTCGCCGCCGAAGAGCGCGCCATGCGCAGTCCGTTTGATACTTCATCTCAATATACGTTCTTGGGCTCGATAGTGCACAGTTTGACGCCGCGTTTGGCGTCTATTACTAGCGGCTGGAGTTTCATCAATAAATTTAGTTCGATTTTGAGCAGCGGCTTTTTGTCACTGTTTGCGCAGGCTTCCGCCGCCAATGTAGGCGCTGAATATGAAATTTGCGATGACGACGATTACCGCGAATTAAACCTCGCGACTTCCCCGTTTTGCAATGTCAAATACGGCCTGCCGGACTTCGTCGGCTTCGACGACACTGAGAAATATATGAAAGACGGCGGCTATATTAGCGACGATTACGCACCGCTGGGCGAATTCGCCGAGTTCATCGACAAGTGCATCGGCCGGACAGAGCCGCTGGGGTTCTTTGGAGAGTCAGATTTGACGATGGATGACGGCAAGGGCTGCTTGCTTAATGCTAAGACTAAGTATTTTTACAACTGGCAACAGTATATGAATATTGATGAGGGGCTGGCGGATAGTTAAGGTCTGCCATTCGCTCAGATCAACCAACTAAGCAACGAACCGCATATCCATAGTACCAAGGCCAACTAGCGCTACCTGGGCCGACAAAGTCAATGCTGAATAGCGCGAAGTAAGCGGCGCTATTTGAGACGATCGACGAGGACCAATAATAGCCTTCACCATGCTTGATGATTTCCGAAACGTACATGCCACTAAGGGTACCCTGCCAAGCGCCGGCAGACAGCCACAGATTCTGTGATATAACATCATCACCTAAACGGATGCCCCCGGTGCCAGTGCCGCCTGGTTGGTAGGCTAGATCAAGTTTCCCATAGTCTCCACTACTGTTTCTTCCTGATGGTAGCTTCCAACCGGCTGGGCAAATACTGCCGTTGGCTTCTCCGTTAGTTTTGGTACGATCGACAGTGCCGGCAGCGGCGGTATAGAAGTTATATAGGTAGCCGCAGCCTGTCTTGCTATTATTGTTATAGGTTATATCGCCATTTCCGTTACCGCTATAGTAATTGTCCTTGCACATAGCAATGTTTGAGGGGTCTACCTGGCGCCAGGCGGTGTAGTTATTCTCGCCGATGCCATCGTAACCGTTAGCGTTGGTGTTGTCTCTAGTTAGGTAGCCCGAAGTAGTAAAATTATATGTCATACCGTCTAGAGCGACGCCACCAGCCGCACCATTTTGAGTGAAGTAGATGGTGGTGTCAGAAGTAACGTTGGTGTTTACCGGGGACAGAACCATGCCATTTTTGAGCTCCAATTTCAGATTATCTATCATCCAACAATTACCGTCCGCTAATTTACGGACTAAGTATGCTTGATTATTCGCCCTGGTGTCAGTCAGTGTGACCGTATTGTTTTCGTTAATCCCGCCATTACTACTATCGTAATCAGCGGATTGACAGATGCTTGATGTTAAAGCTTGCATGGTGGTGATGTTATTATCTGTTATCACTGATGAAAATGGTATCGCTTTCTCCTGCGCAGTAATCGATGTTGTTTTAGCTATGTTTTGGGCGATAACTCGAAACCCGATGCTGATGAAGTTGTAGCCTGGAGTGTTGTAGGAGTTCCATATCCCCGCGCTGGAGCTAGTGTCACCACCCCGTTCAAACCACGGGCTATTGTAGTACGCAGAGCTGGAGGTGTCCAATCCCCAAGACTGAGTGTCGCTGGAGATGGACTGTCTAGTGCGCGCTTCATGCAACGAGTGGCCACCACAACTTTCGAAAAGACAGTTGTCGAAGTTGTAGTATGATTCAGAGGAAGAGCTGCTCCAACTAGGTTGAGTGCCAAATGGCGGCACGTAGTATGTATCGATGTATTTAGTCTGCGGCATGGTGGCCGTGTAAGTAGTGAACGAGCCGCCACGATTGGCTTGGGTGTTCTCAGTCACTCCGGCCGCCATATCATAAACACCATACATATTACCGGTAGTAGAGGCTAGTTGACCAATAGCAGTGCTGTAGCTGCTGCAGACGTTGCCATAACCATCGCCGGCTCCGGCTTCGGTTGATGAG
>JAISBI010000029.1 GCA_031266275.1 Candidatus Nomurabacteria bacterium
TAGACCTCGTCTGTCGAAACATGATGCAAACGCTTTTTGTAGTAAAAACGCCGCTGTCCCTCTGGTATCTTAAGATGCTCATAGGCGGCTTCGATGCTGGGTAGATTGAGCTCGTATGCCGTTTCGCAGACTAGGGCGTAATTTGGATCCTCTATACTTGCCGCTACGATCTTTTTATCGGCCTTGCGGACAGCTTCGAGGATGACGCCTGTACCCCAAGTGTTCATTTTCACAAACAGCAAAGGGTCGTTCAGCGAATTGTCGTTATGGCTCTCAGCGGCAAAATGGACGATGTAGTCATTTTTGTCAACCAAGTCATCCATCAATTCCGCGTCACAAATGTCGCCTTTGACAAACTCGAAACGATCTTCGGACAGGCCTGCCAGACTCTGCATGTTTCCCGCGTATGTCAATTTATCAACCACCGTGACAAAATAGTTAGGGTAGTTGTCTATGACATGGTGCACGAAGTTGCTGCCGATAAATCCGGCGCCGCCAGTAACTAGCATTTTTTTCATGGTAATTCTACCTCCTCTTCAGCTACGTGCATTAGATATTGCCCGTAACTATTCTTTTTGAGACGATTTGCCAATTCAACCAGCTGCTCCTTCGTGATCCAGCCCATGCGATAAGCAATTTCTTCCAAATTTGCGATCTGGAGATTTTGCATGCGCTGAGTAGTTTCGACGAACTGAGCCGCTTCGATCAGGCTTTCAAAGGTGCCGGTGTCAAGCCAGGCATAGCCGCGCCCAAGCGTCTCCACATTCAAACTGCCACGTTCAAGATAAACTTTATTCACATCAGTGATTTCCAGTTCGCCTCGATCCGACGGCTTGATGTTCTTGGCGATTTCTACAACCGAATTGTCATAAAAATACAAGCCAACTACTGCATAGTGTGATTTCGGACGGCGCGGCTTTTCTTCAATGGAAATAGCTTTGCGGTTTTTGTCAAATTCGACCACGCCAAAGCGCTCCGGATCTGGCACATGATAACCGAACACCGTCGCACCCGATTTTCTTCTGGCAACTTTTTGGACAAGTTTGCTCAAGCCATCGCCGTAGAAAATGTTGTCGCCGAGAATTAACGCGACGCTGTCATCGCCGATGAAATCTTCACCGATGATGAAAGCTTGCGCTAGTCCATCAGGACTGGGTTGCACGGCGTATTCCAGCTTCAGACCGATTTCGCTACCATCACCCAAAAGCTCTTCAAATCGCGGCGTATCGTCGGGCGTCGAGATGATTAAAATCTCTCTGATCCCAGCCAACATCAGCGTTGAGAGCGGGTAGTAGATCATCGGTTTGTCGTAAATCGGTAAGAGCTGCTTGCTCGTTACCTGGGTCAACGGGTATAAACGCGTTCCGCTGCCTCCTGCTAATACTATACCCTTCATTTACTTCTCCTTTTCTGCTGATATCAGCGATTCGATGTAACTTTTGAGCTCTGACTCGTAATCATGAGACTCAAATCCCAAACTCTGAATTTTACTCAGGTTGAGGTCAGAGTTTCTCGGTCTCTTTGCAGTTTCTGGTTTATCTTTGAAATAATCTTCCGTTGATACTCCAATAACGTCGCTGCGTGATCTGTCGGCCAGTTCGAAAACGTCACCGGCGATTTCAGCCCAACTCTTAATAGGGCCAGAATTGCTGACGTTGTAGGTGCCAAACGGCGCGTCGTTTTCGACCAAAAACCGAATGGCGCGCACCAGCTCGCTGGTGAACGTCAAGCGGCCAAATTGGTCATTAACCACTGATGGCTTGACACCTCTTTGCGCCAAGTTGTACATGGTTTTGGCAAAATTGCCGGTTCCGCCAGGGCCAACCACCCAAGAAGTACGCAAAATGTAATACTGATCAGCCAAAACGGTTACATGTAAGTCTCCTGAGGCTTTGGTCATACCGTACACATTGATGTGCGAAAAAGGTTCATCTTCCAAGTGGTTTTTCTGTGTACCGTCAAATACGTAATCACTGGAAATATGAACAAGAATCGCGTCTGTCAGATAGGCTTCTGTCGCCAAAAACCCAGCGCCGTCGCTGTTTATAGCGTGAACTTTTGACTGGTTTTCCAGTTTCTCCGCGCCATCAACGTCTGTCCATGCTGCTGCGTTAACGATCAACCTGATTCCATCAGTGTCGATTTCACGAACCGATTGACGATCTGAGATGTCAATTTCCGGATAATCAATCAACCTAGCGTCAGGATAGGTTCGTTTCAATTCCGAACCTAATTGTCCGCCGCCGATGATCAAAACTTCTGAATCTTTGATTACCATTGTCTTTCCTCCTTAAAACGTTAAAGTACTACTGCTGTTGCAGTCTATTTTCGCAACAACTCCTCACCAATCATTGTTAATTCCACGATAGCATGGTTTTCAGAAAAAATCAACGATAAGCGCGGCGTGGTTGCCGGCATCAATCTTTTATGGTATAATTTGGTAAATGCAAAAGAACACAGCGTTTGTTTTGAAAGTTTTTTTGGCGATAGCAGACATCATCGCTATAGTGATGTCTTTTACTCTCGCTTATCTGGCGCGTATTTACGTTGACGACAGGCCGTTTTATTTTGTGCCGCAAACCCATGAGTTTATGTGGCTGAGTATCATTTTGATTCCGTTATGGCTGATAATAATCGCTCTGACTGGCCTATATCGCCGTTCAGTTTACATGTATCGTCCGAGAGAGTATGGCAGGTTACTGATAGTGTCGTTTATCAGCGTCATGGCTTTAATCTCATATGAATTTTTTTCTGACATAAGCATCTTTCCGGTGCGCATCATCGCGCTATATTTCGTGGCCATCAGCTTCGTTTTGTTGATAATTGGCCGAGAAGTCGTGCAATTCGCTTTCAGATTCTTGGCCAAGCGCGGCGTCGGCGTGCAGAGCGTGATAATTGTCGGGGACAACCAAACGACCACCAGATTAGCCAGTTATTTCATAACAAATCTCGACTATGGTTACAAAGTCGCCGCCATAGTCGCCAAGACCAAATTTATCCCTAAAGACGGCATGGACATGCAGTTTTCGAGCTTCGGGGCGGCCATAAAGAAAGTAGGGCATCCTGACATCATTCTCCAGACCGACGACATCTCGTCGGAAGACCTATATGCCTATTCGGTAGAGCACCATATGACGTATATGTTCGTGCCGAAACAGGATATTTTGCTGTCGCGCACCAGTGAAGTCGAAATCGTCGGTGCCGAACCGCTAATCACCGTGCGCACTACGAAAATAGTCGGCTGGGGCCGGTTTGTCAAAAGATTTTGCGACATAATTATTAGTTTGACGGTTTTGACCGTAGCCTTAATCCCGATGTTGATTATATCGATAATTACAAAGTTATCTGAACCACGTGCCAAAGTTTTCTTCAAACAAAAGCGCCTGACGCGCTTTGACGAGGCTTTTTACCTATATAAATTTCGTACCATGAAAGATGATTTGACTGGCATGACTCCGGAGGAACAATTCGCTAAATTGGGCCAGCCGGAATTATCAAAAATCTATCGCGACAATGGCGATCAATTGCCAGGGCGCGACCCGCGCATCACCAAAATCGGCCGGTTTTTGCGGGCGACATCGCTCGACGAATTACCACAATTATTTAATGTGCTGAAAGGCGACATCAGCTTCGTCGGCCCGCGCGCGTTAGTGCCAGAGGAATTGGGCCAATACGAAAATAAGAATTTGATATTATCGATTCGCTCGGGGCTAACTGGACTGGCTCAAGTCTCGGGCCGGCGCAACATTTCGTTTGCCGAACGGCGCAAACTTGATATTTATTATGTCCAACACTGGTCGCTGCTGCTGGATTTCCAAATTATCCTGAAAACCATCACGCACGTTTTGTTTAGGCGAGGGGCGAAATAAATGAAGAACCGCACTGCGTTCGTCATTTTGAATTTTAACGGTTGGCGCGATACCGTCAAATGTTTGGACAGTGTCTTCGGCCAAAGCTGTCGGAATTTTCGGGTGATTTTAATCGACAACGGTAGTAAGGATGAATCAGTGAAAAAGCTCGGTGCCATCAAGAACAGCCGGCTGACTTTCATTAAAAACAAGGAAAATTCCGGTTTTGCTGGCGGCGTGAATATCGGCATAAAATGGGCGATGGAAAACCAATACGAACACGTGGTGCTGCTCAACAACGATGCGCATATCGAAAAAGATTGGTTGAAAAAATTGCTGGAAGCTCAAGATAAAAACCAATCCGCTATCACCACTGGATTATTATTGTCGGCCGATGGGCAGAAAATCGACGATGCCGGCGATTTTTACACTACATGGGGTGTGCCGATGCTAAGGGCGGAGTTTTCGCCACGCGCCAAAGCGCCGAAGTCGAGCTTTATTTTCGGCGCGACCGGCGGCGCAGTGATGTATAAAACTGAATTATTTAATGACATTGGCTTGTTCGACGAGAAATTCTTCGCCTATGACGAAGATGTTGATGTCAGTTTTCGGGCCCAGTTGGCTGGGTACAAATGCTACTATGAACGGGGTGCTGTGGCTTATCACAAACACAGTGCCACTTCGAAAAAAATGCCGGGCCTCGCGGTATATCAGCTGTTCAAAAATCTGCCGATGCTGTATTTGAAAAACGTGCCGTCTGGGATGTTGTTTTCGACTGGTGTGAAATTATTTTTGCTGTATTGGCTGTTTTTTATATATCGACTGTTTCGGGGTGACGGCTGGAGTGCGCTGAAAGGCGCCATTGCCAGTTTCGGTCTGTATCCGCACGCGCTGACAGAAAGGCGTCGAATACAAAAAACCAAAAAAGTCAGTACCAAATATATCAAATCGATTATCTATCACGGCTTGCCACTGCGCAGCGTGCGGCGGATTCGCCAAATTTTTGGATTAAAAGAAAAGGATGTGTCATGAAAGTTGCCATTGTCGCCGACTGGCTGAACACTTTTGGCGGGGCCGAGCGAGTGGTCAAAAGTTTGAGCGAGATTTTTCCCGACGCGCCGATTTACACTTCGCAGTACAGCGAAAAACAGGTCGATTGGTTCAAGGGTTGCGACGTACGGACTGGTTGGTTGCAGAAAGTCCCGCATTGTTTGCGCAAGCTGTTGCCGGTGCTCAGGGTGATTTATTTTTCGCGTCTAGACTTGTCAGAATACGATTTGGTGATTTCATCTGCTTGCGCAGAGGCCAAAGGTGTCAAAACCAATCCCGACGCTCTCCACGTCAGTTATTTTCAGGGGCCGCCGACCCAGTATTATTGGGGGTTTTATGACCAATATATGAAAAATCCCGGCTTTGGCAAATTAGACCCGGTAGTGCGATTTTTCTTTCGATTATTGGTACGTCCACTGCGTAAAATCGATTACAAATTTGCCCAAAACCCAGACTACATTATCGCTAATTCGAATTACGCGGCAGCCGAGATAAAAAAGTATTATAAACGCGACAGCGTCGTGATTTGGCCATCTTTTGACATCGGGAAGTTCAAGCTTCGGACTAAAAAATCCGATTATTTCATCACGACTGCGCGGCACGTTGGCTGGAAACGGCTGGATTTGGCAGTCGAAGCTTGTAAAAAAACCGACAACAAGTTGATTTTGGTTGGCGACGGTTCGGAGCACGCAGCATTACAAGATTTGGCAGCTGGCGACGAGGATATCGAATTTACCGGCTTTGCTGATTCTGGAAAAATTGCCGACCTCGTGGCCCGTGCCAAAGGCTATATCCAACCCAGCCTAGAGCCGTTTGGTATTTCGCCAATCGAAGCTCTCGCTACTGGCACGCCGGTGATTGCCTATGGTGCTGGCGGCGCGCTGGACTACGTCGAGGACGGTCAAAACGGTCTGTTTTTCGACCAACAAACCACTGAAAGTTTGGTGCGCGCCATCGACAAATTCGCCGAAACCAAATTTAATCCGAAAACCGTTTCAAAATCTGCCAAAAAATTCTCCGACGCCCGATTCAAAAAAGAAATCAAGGACTTCGTCGATGAAAAATTGGCTGAGTAGGTGGCGTCACGTCAATCCGGATTGGCACGATTGGCTGCTGTTGCTGTTGCCGGTGGCGATTTGGTTTTCCTATCTGCCGAACCTTCATATCGGACAAATCGGCGGCGCCAATGTCGAATTTTCCATCACGGAAATTTACCTAGTGATTTTTGCCCTGACAAGCTTGCCGCTGATTTGGCGCCAGCGTCGATTTTTAGCGAAAAACCGCATGACACAGGCGGTAATTGGCGGGGCGGTCCTCGTCGGCCTCAGCCTGCTCTGGACCAGCAACCTGCCGCGCGGCCTGTTGACATTTGGCGTCATCGGCGTGCTCGTCATCTGTTTTTTAGCATTTCTAGCTAACAAAAAACTACCGAAAATTTGGCCGTTTTTGAAAAGCATTTTTATCGCCAGCGTCGCCGCCATGTCGATAATCGCCATCATCCAAGTCATCTACGGCATCTGGTGGGACTTCGGGCTATGTTCCGGCTGCGTGGCAACCGGCTTCGGCTTCGCGCGCCCCAACGTTTTCACAATTGAGCCGCAATTTTTCGGTAGCCTGCTAATCGCTCCGATGGTTTTATTAATTCATAAATATCTGGGTGGCAAGGCCGGTCGTTTCGACATAGTGGCGATGATACTCACGCTATTCGCGCTGTCCCTGACCCTTTCGCGCGGCGCGATTTTCGCCGTCGCTTTAGGTGTAATCATTCTGTTCATAATTAATCGCCGAAATTGGCAAAAAATATTGAAGACCATTGCCATCATAGCGGCCATCTTCGCTGGCAGCCTAGTATTTGACGGCGCAGCCACTAGCCTGAACCCACGCGTTTCGGACGGTTTCACCAGCTCAATCGCCAAAACCGTCAATCACTTGAGCATGGGCTTGATTGACATCCCCGTAAAAACGCTGACCTCTGACCAACCAATCGCCGCGCCGGCCGTATTTGACGGCTATGTCAAAAAATCTACCACCGAACGACTCAATATGACCGAATTATCATTGCAGACTTGGCGTCAAAATGCCGGAACGGTCATCTTCGGCGTCGGTCTGGGTGGCAGCGGCCAGAGCATTTACGACCACACTGACCTCAAGTGGAACGCCGAAATCAGCCAAAATCAATATGTGGAAACTTTGTTAGAAAACGGCCTCTTGGGCCTGCTGATATTCCTGACAGCTATCGGATATCTGTTCTATCTGACGCGCCGCCACAAATGGCTATGGGCGATCCTCGCCGCTTATCTGTTACAGTGGAATATGTTCAGCGGTCTGCCTAACGCACTGCACATATATTTGGCTATCGGCCTAATTTATGTTACAATTAATAACACTTATGGAAAGAAAATCGAACAAAAGCATTGATGGTTTCGTACCTCGCCGCAACGGCAAAACCCCAGTCAAAAAAGATCTGGGCGCACCGACTTTGACGCCGCGCCAACCGGTTGGCCTGAAAGAAAAAAAGACTTCGCGCGTCGATGCCGAAGCTCTGGCTTTGAAAAAAGAAATTGATGACAGTTTGGAAAACCTGAGCGACGATTTTACGGATCTAGAACCAGAGGAGAAAATGACGAGAAAAGAGAAAAGACAAGAAAAATTACAGAAAAAATTGACCAAGCGCAACAAAAAGCGCGCTCGAAAAGGCAAAAGTCCGCTGACCATGCAACAATTCAAAAAACGCCGCATCATCAAGCGCATAGTTTGGTTCGTCGTGGTGGTCGCTCTGGCGCTGTTCGGCTGGCAAGCTTGGCGACTGCTCAGTAGCATGGGCAATTTATTTGACGGCAGTATTTTCGAAATCGTCCAAAAAGCGCGGCTCAAAGAAGACGAAAACGGCCGCACCAACGTGCTGATATTCGGCACGGAGCCGGACGATTGGGACGGCGCCGACTTGACTGATTCGGTGATGGTGGTGTCGATAGACCAAGACGATTATTCGGCCTATACAGTTTCGCTGCCGCGCGATCTCTATGTCAAGCACACTTGCAAGTATTTTCTCGGTACTACGGCCGGTAAGTTGAATGAAAGCTATGTTTGTGGCCGTGAAGACCATGCTAGCAACAGTGACAAAGGCGAAGCGGCCGGCATCAAAGAACTAGCCGATACCGTCACAGAAATCACCGGCCTAGACGTCCATTATTCCGCCCACGTCAACTGGCAAGTCGTCGTCCAAACCGTCGACAGCATCGGTGGCATCGATTTGACCATCGAAGTCTATGACGGATCGCCGGAAATGTATGATTATTACACCAATGTGCGCTACAAAAATGGCGAAAAAGTTCACCTAGACGGTCAAGATGCATTGGCATTGTCGCGAGCGCGCGGCGCCGGCGGCGGCTACGGTCTGTCGGGCGGCAATTTCGACCGCGAACGCAACCAACAAAAGATTATTCAAGCGGTCATCGCCAAAATGCAGTCGACCGGTCAATTCAATCCATTAACTGTGATTGACATGGTGGATGCGCTGGGCGACAATATTCACACCGATTTCCACACTTCCGAAATTCGCACACTGGCCGACATCGGACAGGGCTTCGACCCCAGCCGCATGGTCTCGATACCACTAGTCGATCATGACAATGACGTAGAATTATTGCAGACAGACACTATCAACGGCATCAGCGTGGTGGTGCCGTCGGCCGGCCTATATAAATACGATGACATCAAAAAATACATCAAACTGCAGATTTCAGCAGAGGGCTGGGAGCGCGAAATGGCATTGATTGACGTTTTCAACGGCTCAGGCGTGGTCGGTGTGGCAGCCGTCAAAGCCGATGGGCTGGAAAAAGAAGGCTTCACCATCGGTAACATCGCCAACGCCCCCGAAGGCACATGGCCGGCCGTGACGATTTATAAATTCAATGACGACAGTCCCGAAACAGAGAAAAAATTAAGCGAAAAATATGACGTAACGGTGGTCGTGGCGCCATCGACAATCACCACGCTCGACAAAGCAAGCTTCGCGATTATCTTTGGGCAATAGAAAATACACACCGAACCGACCCAGTTGGTGCTGGGGATATTCTTAGTATAGCACAAACGCTTTGAAAAGTCAAGTTTTCATAAAAATCATTGACAAGGGTGGGGAAAGAAAGTATACTAGAAGTGTGAAACATAAGTTTGTTAAAGTAGCAATTGTCGTCTTGTCAGTTTTGGCCCTTTCTATCGTGTCTTATTTCTCCATTCAAGCCGCCAATGATGATGTCTCATTGGACATCAACGGCGGCGCGTCGGCGGGTGGCGCCACCGTGACTATGGCTAAGGGTGGTTGCGCTAATTTTGACTTGACTACTAATACCACCACTAACACTATAGGTTATAATCTGCAAGCTTTCATCAGGCATGGCAGCAACAACGATATCACCATCACCAAAGTGGTTGGCGATATTCCCATTACCACCACTCCGAGCAAGATAATAGCCACTACTACCGCTGGCAGCGACAACCAGACCACTACTTATAAAGCTTGCGCAGCGTCAACTATTGCTGAGGGTAATTATAGCTTAGAGATCGCTTATATTTTGGCCGAGAATAAACTCATTATAGAGGCGATTGGTGAATATGAAGATGTGAAAGATGTATTAGACCCAGATGACACTCTCAGCATCCTCGACGAACGAGAATTTATTGTTGGCGGCTATAACCTATGGGCTATTCAGTCCCTTACGGCCAATGGGGCGACTTGTGATTTCTCTGCCGGCGACGCTCCGTCAAGGATGAATGGATATGCTGGCGAAATCATGTCGTGTATATTACCTCCCGAAGCATTTCCGGAAGGAGCAATGGACGAGGACGGCAGGCTTAGTAATGGCACTTATGAATTAGACATAGTTATTACCACTGCGTACGACACTATAGTTTTTGACGATATCGCTTATCCATGGTATGCATACTGCATTGTAGCGGGAACGGACGTCGTACTGAGCGCGGACGGTGTGACTAAAAAAATCGACGACATCCAGACTGGCGACGAAGTATTGGCGTGGGATTTTGACACTGGTCAATATGTTTCATCGCCAGTCATTTTGAAAGTGTCCATTAACCAGCACCGAACAGAAGTAATGAGGTTATTCTTTGACGACGGCAGCCAATTGGGTGCGGTTAGCAGGACGCACGCTTTGTTCGATATTGACGAAAACAAATTTGTGTCACTGACGTCCAGTAATTACAGCGACTATATCGGCGACAGTTTTTACAAAGATGTTTTTGATGGTTCGGGTGGACATACTTCTACTCCTGTCAAATTAATGGATGTCAAAATCGACTATGAAGACGTAGCGGTATATGACCTGGTGACGGCACTGCATTGGAATTATGTGGCGGAGGGCTTTTTGAATGCGCAAGGCTTTACAGAGCTATTCGACATGTTCGACCATTCGACAGGCGGGGAGATGAAATATGATTCTCAAAAGATGGCCAGCGACATCGCCAAGCACGGTTTGTACACTTTTGAAGAACTCAGAGACGTGATACTTAAATATACTGGCTATGAGATAAATGAACTACAATTTACCTTATTCCGAGGCGAGCGCATGAAGGTGTCTGTCGGCAAGGGTTTGATAAGTGAGCAAGAATTGGTTACTCTAATAGTTTATTACTTGACGATGGCAGAATCGGTGTAATTAGTTAAAAACTAAAACTTTTAAAATCCACAAAAACCCTTGCACAATCATCCCCCCTATGCTAAACTAACACTATGATCAAAAAACCATCCCCAACCCCACTAAAACCATCCCCAGCCAAACTCCACTGGGGGGGGGGTCTTATATGTCTCCTCCTACTGCTAGCCCTACTCACTAGCCTAATCCATAAAACCACTAACGCTGCCGACAGTGTTACTTTAACCATCAACAACGAAAAGACCCTGACTCTTTCTCCAAACACCTGCACTCCCTTTTCTCTAGACACCATAACCACCACTAACAATACCCTAGGCTATAACATGAAAGTATACCTAAGAACTAATACAGCAGGTAACAATATAACAATCACCCAAAACTCTAATAACCTACCAACAGACTCTAATAACCCACTAACCAT